>JAWVWZ010000302.1:0-2251 GCA_033723505.1 Hydrogenovibrio sp. | reverse complement strand
TTATGCTTGACCTGGTTGGATGCTCACCCGCCTGAAAACCAGACCGTGATTGATTATGGTTGCGGCTCGGGCGTCTTGGCCCTGGCGGCGCAAAAACTGGGAGCAAAAGAGGTCAAAGGCACCGATATTGATCCGCAAGCCATTACTGCCAGCCAGCAAAACGCCGAGCGCAATCAGGCGGATATCTCGTTCAAACTGGTCAAGGAGTTCGAATCGGCGCCTGTCGACCTGTTAATCGCCAATATCCTGGCCGGGCCGTTAAAAGAACTGGCGCCCGAATTTCAGCGGCTCCTCAAACCGCGTGGCACACTGGTGCTTTCGGGACTGCTTTGTAATCAGGCCTCCGACCTGATCGAATTCTATCGACAGCAAGGCTTCAAGTTTTTAGAACAGAATGACCAGGACGAATGGTCTCAACTCAGCTTTATCAAAGCCGACTGACCGCCTGCATTCGGTAAAGAGTCTCTTAAAGATGCCACTTCCTTTTTCGGCAAACACCCCCACGCTGGCGCTGGCGCCCATGGCAGGCGTGACCGATCGCGTCTTCCGAGATCTCTGCCGGGAAACCGGTGCCGATTATGCTGTATCGGAAATGGTGGCCTCGAAAAAAAATCTTTGGCAGTCAGCCAAGTCTTCCAGTCGCCATGCCGATCAGTCGGAAAACTCTCCACGCATCGTCCAACTGCTGGGAACCCAACCCGACGAACTTGCCGAAGCCGCCGAATGGCAACAGGCAAAAGGCGCCGACGTCATCGATCTCAACATGGGCTGTCCGGCAAAAAAAGTCTGTGACGTTGCCGCGGGCTCGGCATTGCTGGCTTATCCCGACCTGGTCGAGCAAATTTTCAAGGCGGTCAAAAAGGCTGTCGACATCCCGGTGACAGTCAAAATCCGTACCGGCACCGACCCACAACAAAAAAACGCGATTGAAATCGCCCAACTGGCTGAAGACAACGGTCTCAGCGCCGTGACCATTCACGGCAGAACGCGGGCCGATAAATTCAACGGACAGGCGGAATATGACACCATTCGCCAAGTCAAACAAGCCATCAATATTCCCGTGATTGCAAATGGTGACATTTGCACCCCCCAACAAGCTGATTTTGTATTAAAATACACTCTTTGTGATGGCATCATGATTGGCAGAGCCGCCCAGGGCTATCCTTGGATATTTAAAGAAATCTCGCATTATCTGGCGACTGGTGAACAACTGGGGAAACCCAGCCTGGCAGAATTTAAAGCCGTGATGACCCGACACATGACCGGTCTTCACCACCTCTATGGCGAACGCCATGGCTATCGAATCGCTCGAAAACACCTCGGCTGGTACAGTCAACACCTCGAAAACGGCCTGACATTGCGAAAAAAATTTAACCGACTTGAAAGCTGCGAAGCTCAATTGGAACTCATAAACCGTTATTTTGAAAACCATGACAAATTCTAACGAAGATTTACCCATCGACTCCCTGAGCAAACATGTCACCTTGACATTGGATGCTTATTTCAACACGCTTGAAGAGGAAGTCCCGACAGATGTCTTCCATCTGGTGACCAGCCAGGTCGAAAAACCGATGATCGAATTTATCCTGGACAAAACCAATTACAATCAAAGTAAAACGGCCGATATCCTGGGCATCAATCGCAATACGCTACGAAAAAAAATACAGCAATATCAAATAACCAAACCCTAACTTGATAAATTTTTTGGAGAAAAACTATGAAACCTGTTCGCCGCGCTCTCATTAGTGTGTCTGACAAAACCGGCATTTTAGAATTCGCACAATCCCTTTCCGACATGGGGGTCGCGATTCTCTCTACGGGCGGTACTTATAAAGTGCTTTCGGAGGCTGGTTTAGCGGTCACCGAAGTGTCCGAGTACACAGGTTTCCCGGAAATGATGGACGGACGGGTCAAAACGCTTCACCCTAAAATTCACGGTGGACTGTTAGGGCGCCGCGGAACCGATGACGCCATTATGAACGAACATGGCATTGACCCGATCGATATGGTCGTCGTCAACCTGTATCCTTTTGAAGCCACTGTTGCCAAACCCGACTGTTCTCTGGAAGATGCCATCGAAAACATCGACATCGGCGGACCGACCATGTTGCGTTCGGCCGCCAAAAACCATAAAGATGTGGCTGTCGTCACCGATCCGGCAGACTATGGCCGAATTCTGGATGAACTGAAAGCCAACCAAGGACAGTTGTCCCACGAGACACGCTTCGACCTTTCCATCAAAACGTTTGAG
>JAWVWZ010000301.1:0-2261 GCA_033723505.1 Hydrogenovibrio sp. | reverse complement strand
GAAGACATCCGCTTGTTCCAGTTTTTTCAGCCATTGGTTGAATGTGTCCCAGTCCAAAATGGTGTCGTAAGGGTGGGAATCGGCTTTTTCACCAGGGGTTGCCTTGCCGGAAGTTGCATGATGATTTTTACCGTTGTTTTCGCTGACGATGGTGTTGCTGTGGGCTTTGCGACCGGCGTTCTTGGAAAAAGGCACTTCTCCTCTGGCGATTTGAGACTGCCAGTTTCTCAGATCATATTCGGCAAACAGGGTCGAAAGGGCCTCTAAATCCGGAGTCTGACGTTTGATGTCGCTCAGATGCACTGGCAGGTCGCAGTCGATGCGAATCGTCGTTAATTGACGCGACAGTTTGAGTTGATCGATATTGTCGCGAAGCGTTTCGCCGATCTTGCCCTTAATTTCGTCGGCATGTGCAATCAGATTATCGATATTGTCATATTCGGCAAGCCATTTGGCTGCCGTTTTCGGTCCGCATTTCGGAATGCCCGGAATATTGTCGGAAGTGTCGCCGACCAGTGCCAGATAATCGATGATCTGTTCCGGTTTCACGTGGAACTTCTCGACGACTTTCTCCGGCGTCATCAGGGTATCGTTCATGGTGTTGATCAAGGTGATGTGTTGGTTGACCAGTTGCGCCATATCCTTGTCACCGGTTGACAACAGAGCATCCATCTTGGCTTCGGTTGCCTGATGTGCCAAAGTCCCCATCACATCATCGGCTTCAACGCCGTCAATCACCAAAAGCGGAATTCCCAGTGCCTGGATGATTTGATGAATCGGTTCGATCTGTGTGCGCAGTTCATCGGGCATTGGTGGACGATGTGCTTTGTATTCGGCATACATTTCATGGCGAAAGTTCTTGCCTTTGGCATCGAATACCACGGCGATGCGTTCCGGCTGGTATTGTTCCAACAATTTACCGATCATGTTGACCACGCCGAAAATCGCCCCGGTCGCATCCCCTTTGGAATTGGTCAGCGGCGGCATGGCATGGAAAGCCCGGAAAAGGTAGGAAGAGCCGTCAACAAGGATAAAAGGGGCCTGAGGGTTGAAGGTCAAGGTCGGTTGCGTCATGAAAATGCCTAGTTTTGGTGTTTTATGCTAAAATCTGCACGTTATTTTAACCCATCTTTTAATTGGATTGAGATTGTGTCTGTCTATACCGTCATTGAGCAAGCAGAATTAGAACATTTTTTAACGGATTACGACTTAGGGGAGCTGGACTCCTATAGTGGTATCAGTGCCGGTATCGAAAATACCAATTATTTCGTCAACACCCTAAAAAATGGGGAATCCCTCCAGTTTGTCTTGACGGTTTTCGAGCATCATTCTTTCGATGAACTACCCTATTTCCTCAATATCATGGCTTTTATGGCGGAGCATGACATTCCGACGGCGCATCCCGAGAGAACCCTTTCCAATGGTTACCTGAAAGAACTCAAGGGTAAACCGGCCGCATTGGTGGAGCGCTTGAAAGGCAGTGGCGTTGAACATCCGACGTTGATACAGTGTCAGGTGATGGGAGGGCAACTGGCTAAATTCCACCAGGCTGGCCAGGATTTCGACGGGTATCGCGCAAACGACCGGGATTTGGATTGGATGCGAGACACTTTTGCATTGATTCGTTCCCATTTGCCGGAAGATGAGCAGGGATTGATCGAGTCCGAACTTTTTTATCAGTCCACCATTGATTGGCAAACCATGCCGACGGGCGTGATTCATGCCGATCTGTTTTGTGATAACGCCTTATTCGACGGCGATCGATTATCCGGCATTATTGATTTGTACTATGCGTGTAACAGCACCCTGCTTTACGATCTGGCGGTCATGGTCAATGAATGGTGTCGTCAGGAAGACCTGAGTTTGGATCAGAGCAAGCTGACAGAACTGCTGGCCGCCTATCAATCGGTCAGACCTTTGACCGAAAATGAAAAGAAAAGCTGGCCGGCGGCATTGCGATTGGCGGCACTTCGGTTCTTTCTGTCCCGCTTGAAGGACAAACACCTGCCGAGAGAAGGCGAAATGACGCAAATCAAAGATCCGAGCGTGTTCAAGACTCTTCTGAACCTGCATCGGCAATCGGCGCAACCTTTGCGTTAATGGTTGGACATTTCCCATAACCCCATAAACACTTCGATCAGAATCAACAGGATGATGATCCATTCCAAAAACGAGCTATGCTTGTGGTGATAGAGGTCCATCATCATGGTCATGTCATCCTTCAGGGTTTTCAGTTTATAACTGACGACCTCGAACCGTTC
>JAWVWZ010000300.1:0-2261 GCA_033723505.1 Hydrogenovibrio sp. | reverse complement strand
GCAGGGCGCGCGCCACTTCCATGAAAAACCCTTTGTTCAGTGTCGGCGTACTCCATTTTTCGGTAAAGGTCTTGTCGTAAAAGAAACTGAAATTCGCCCAGTCCTGTTCCGTTGCCTGGTGGCCGTCGAGAATGCGGAAGGAGACACCAGCCTGTTCGACGGCACGTCGTTCCTGCTTGATATTCTTGCGTTTTTTGGCGGTCAACTCGGCGAGAAAATCATCGAAAGTCTCGTACTGCTGATTGAACCAATGGAACTGGGTATCGTGACGAATCAGCAGGTCTTCATCGCCGGCGATGGATTCCAGCCAGCTCTGCTGAGTTTCCTCCGCGAACAGGATGTGACAGCCGCTCATCTGGGTTTGTACGCAAAGCGATTGCATGGCGTTCAATAACAACAACTGCAGTGCTTCGACAGTGCCAATCTCTGTCTGCGCATCCACCAGAAATCTCGGGCCTCTGGCCGGTGTATAGGGCATGGCACAGACCAGTTTGGGATAATAGGGTAAGCCGACTTGCTTCCAGGCACTTTCCCAAGCCTGATCGAAGACGAACTCACCGTAGTTGTTGTGTTTTTCGTAAACCGGCAGTGCGGCAATCAGTTTATTTTGCCGGTCGAAAACGCCGAGATGATGTGGTATCCAACCGAAACGTTCGCTGACGCAGCCATGGGTTTCCAATGCGGAAAGGTATTCGTGCAGAATGAAAGGATAGTGATCCGGGACCAAGGCGTTCCACTGGTCTTTGGGGAGGTCGTCAATCGCGGAAAACCGTTTGACGGTGACTTGGTTCAGCAGTTGTTCGGATAACTTCATATCAACACAATTAGACTCTTTGCTGATATTGTATTGATAATCCGGAGAAAAAGGGAAGAATTCTGGTGCTTCCGTTTTTCCCCAGCCTGGTAGTTTTTGATTCGAATCAGTGTTTGGTGGTCGAGCTGTTCGAACCATTACCAGATTTAGCAGTCATATAAGCTTTCATTTCCGGCGTCAGATAAGCATAGTCGTCTTTCGGCAGATTGGGGTTCATGACTGCAGGCGGTAAATCGAAATCCAAATGCTTGAATTGGTTCTGGTTGAGATTGTGGGCGAATTTCTGCAATGCCTGAATGACTTGAGAGTTCAAGTCTCGGCTGTTCTGCGCCATAATGATCTCGTGTAACTGGTTGACCCATTTCATCTGGGTGGAATGAACCTTATCCGCATGGTCTTTCAAACGGTTGGTTCTCATCGCCTGGTTATAGCTTTGCGACAGGTTTTTGATATCGTCGATAATCATCTCCGCGATCTGTAGGGTTTGCTTGGAGCTATTCTCCAGACGATCATCGATATATTCCAAGCAAGATTGCACTTTATCATTGGTATTCATTGCATTTCTGGCCATGAGTCTCTCCTGACGGATTGCTTAAAAAGTCAAAATAATGACGGTTTAAAAAATAATTCCCTTTCTCAAGGAATCTCTTACAAAAAGCATGCCAGTTTCAGTTTGTTTGTAACTGTTTGATATTTAAAGAAATAACCCCTGTCAATTTTTTGTTGTCCAAAGCGAGCCGAAAAGTTTTTAACGGGCGCAAATCCTGGCTGGGGTAAAATGGCGCCAAGATTAGCTTGCCGGATACCGGCATCGAATAAAAAAACAATGAAACCTTCCGATGGTCACGCCAAGGCTCAAACCTTTGGCCGGGAACCGCTACAAAAAACATCCCCATATCAGACGCCGCAAGCCTTTGAGGCTCGCCTGCAGTTTCGCAACGAGCATTTTGTCGTCATAGACAAACCGGCGGGAATGAATTTTCATAGTGAAGCCGCAGCAGGGCTGGTGGTACAGGTACAGGCACAATTGGGGGTTGATGCGCTCTATCCGGTTCATCGATTGGATAAGATGACCTCGGGGCTGGTGATTTTCGCGCTGGATAAATCGACCGCGCAAGCTTTTCAGCAAATGTTCGAAAACCGTCTGGTGGCAAAATATTATCTGGCGATTTCCAGCGAAAAGCCGAAGAAAAAACAAGGCTGGATCAAAGGCGATATGCTGCCGGCGCGCAGAGGCAGTTGGAAGTTGGCGCCGACGAAAACCCATCCGGCCATTACCCAATTTACCAGTGTCAGCACTCGACCTAACGAACGCTTGTTTTTGGTCAAACCTCACACCGGCAAAACCCATCAGATTCGAGTGGCTTTAAAAAGCATTGGTGCTCCCATTGCCGGGGATGTGCGTTATGCCAACGCACAGTCGGCCAAAGAGGAAGATCGCGGTTAT
>JAWVWZ010000299.1:0-2261 GCA_033723505.1 Hydrogenovibrio sp. | reverse complement strand
GCGCTTCACATCCTCGATCGAATCCAAGCCATTGATACGTCGGATAAATTCGATATTGCTCGGACACCAGGGCGCATCCGGTCTGACCGTCGTCATATATTTTTCGATTGCCAAGCGCGTACTCGGATCGTCCCAGGACAAAGGCAGTTTGACGATACGGCTTTTCACCGTTAGGTCTTTCGCCGAAGAAATCTCATCTTCGAGCTGAATCAATTTGTCGATTAATGCCTTCTGACTGATTTGACGGGGGTCATAATGCACCTGCAAGGAACGGATTCCGGGCGTCAAATCCCGCAAAAACTGCCAGGCTGGGTCACTTTCCTTAAATTCTTTGAGCTTCTCAACCAGTACCTGAATACGGAATCTCAGTGCCAGATCCAGCTCCATCGCGCCATATTCCACCAATACATGACTGTCGCCGGAACGGCGGTATTTCACACCGAACTCATGAGCATCCGCTGAAATTTCATGCGCCAGACAGGATTGTTCGGTTGGCGTCGACAAATAACGGATCGGCAACAAGGCTTCTGCCGTTAAATCGGTGAGTGCAGACTCTTGCGCTTTCAGCGCCGCTTCAGCTGTTTCAATCGACACCGGCTTGAAACGGACTTTATCTCCTGGACGTAACTGCCCCATCTTCCATTGTTCGGCTTCAATAATGGTCGCCGGACAGACAAACCCGCCCAGGCTTGGGCCATCCTGTGCCAAAATCACCGGCATATCTCCGGTAAAATCGATGGCACCGATGGCATAAGCATTGTCATGGATATTCGACGGATGCAGCCCGGCTTCCCCACCGTCTTTTCTCGCCCACTGAGGTTTCGGCCCGACCAGGCGGATCCCGGTTCGGCTGGAGTTGTAATGCACTTCCCAGTCCGTCGAGAAAAAGGTGTCGATGTCGGCTTCGGTAAAGAAATCGGGGGCCCCCTGAGGCCCGTAAATCACCGAGATTTCAACCTGATTGGACAGCTCCGGCAATAAGGCTTCCGGCAGTGAATGGGGTTTCGCCGCTTTTGGATCCTGTGGCATCAAGCGCAACACATCTCCGGCTCGTAAGAGACGTCCACCATGCCCACCGAATTTCCCCAGTGAAAAGGTCGTCTTACTGCCCATATAGTCGGGGACGTCAAAACCACCCAATACGGCCAGATAGGCTCGCTGCCCGACATCTTTAATCACCTTGGACTTAAGCTGCTGGCCAGCTTTGACAAACACCGCCTGATTTTGTGGAATCGGCTGTTTATCCAGTGTTGGTTTGATATCCGCTCCGGTGATACAAATCAATGTATCCCGATCGAACTTCAAACTCACTCCCGACACCGTCATTTCGATGGTCGCGGCCTCTTCCGGGTTGTTCAAACAACGGTTGGCCAGGCGATGTGACCATGCATCCATCGGCCCCGAAGGTGGCACGCCGATATCCCAGAAGCCAACTCGCCCGGGATAACTGACCAACATAGAATGGGTTCCGGGGTTGGTCACCTCGACCGTATAAGGCTCATGCGTAAACCCGTTCAGAAATCTTGTATAGAGCGACTCGGCTTTGATGAATTCAGGCGCTTCACTGAGGGCCGCCAAATAAGCGACATTGGTTTCAAATCCGTCGATTCGGGTCTGTCCCAAAGCCGCTTGCAACTTGGCGACAGCCTCTTCTCGGTCTTTCCCTTTGACGATAATCTTCGCCAACATCGGATCATAATAAGAACTGACTTCCTGGCCTTTGGAGCACCAGGTATCGACCCGGCAATCCGAGGGCATTTGCCAGCCGGTCAATTTCCCTGAACTGGGCTGGAAGTTTTTGAATGGATCTTCGGCATAGACACGCACTTCAATCGCATGACCGTCGGCTGCCTGGACATTTTCACCGTCATGCGGAATTTTGCCCTCATATGCGACACGGACCATCCATTCCACCAAATCGACATTGCGAACCGCTTCGGTAATCCCATGCTCAACCTGCAAACGGGTATTCACCTCAAGGAAGTAATACTGGTGGGTATCGGCATCGTAAACATATTCGACCGTTCCGGCGGATTGATAATTGACCAGAGAGCCGAGGCGAACCGCATGCGCTTCCATTTCCGCAACCTGAGCACGGTCGATACCGACCGCCGGGGTTTCTTCCACCACCTTTTGGTTACGACGCTGAAGCGAACAGTCTCGCTCACCGAGAGAAACCACCTTGCCTTGGCCATCCCCGAAAATCTGAATCTCGATATGACGGGCATTAACGACAAACTTCTCCAGAAAAATCCCGCTTT
>JAWVWZ010000298.1:0-2267 GCA_033723505.1 Hydrogenovibrio sp. | reverse complement strand
TATGTTGATCTAAAGCCCGGGAAACCCTCTAAACAGGATTTGTTCGATTCCGAACAGAATATTCGTATGGGAGTGGCCTATTTGAGCTTGCTGAAACATGATTATCTATCGTCTATTCTGAATGATAAAATTAAGCAAATGGTGACCATTTCTTCATATAATGGCGGAATCAGAACGGTACTGGGCTTGTTCGGCAGTACGCCTGAGCGAGCGATTCAAAAATTGAACCGCATGAATCCAGCCCAGGTTTATCGAAAATTACGCTATGATCACCATTCGGATGAAACGCGCCGTTACCTGGATAAGGTGCTGAAAGCCGAAGTCAAATATCGCGCATTGCTGAACGACGTATAATTCAGGAGCTGCTTCGGCTTTCGTTCGGCAACAAGCGACCAAAAAACAGAGGGAGAGTCAGCTGAATGACGAACGAATACTGGCAGGGAAAGCAAGTCCTGGTCACAGGCGCCGATGGGTTTATCGGGTCTCATTTAACCGAGAAACTGGTTGAAGCCGGTGCGACCGTCAGAGCCTTGGCCTTATATAATTCCTTCAACGACTGGGGCTGGCTGGAACAGTCTCCTTATCTCGATCAGATTGAAGTGGTCAGCGGCGATATCCGCGATCCGTTTCTTTGTCGCCAAATCACCCAAGACTGCCATACCGTCTTTCACCTGGCGGCTTTGATTGCAATTCCTTATTCCTATGTCGCCCCGAACTCCTATGTCGAAACCAATGTCAACGGCACTTTAAATATCGCCCAGGCATGTTTGGATAACGGCGTGACGCGTTTGATGCATACCTCGACATCGGAAATCTACGGCACGGCACAGTATGTACCGATTGACGAGCAGCACCCCGCTCAGCCGCAATCGCCCTACAGTGCCAGTAAGATCGGTGCGGATGCGATGGCGATGTCTTATTTCAATGCGTTCGAGATGCCGGTGTCGATTGCCCGACCTTTCAATACCTATGGTCCGAGACAGTCGGCCAGAGCGGTTATTCCAACCATCATCACACAGATCGCCAACGGTATGACTGAAATCCAGCTCGGTGATACCTCACCAACCCGGGATTTCAACTATGTGACCGATACCTGTCGGGGCATGATGGCGATTGCCGCCTCCGAACAGGCAGTCGGTGAGACGATCAATATCGGTTCGAATTATGAAATTTCCGTGCAGGACACTCTGGAGCTGATCAAAGACATTATGGGCAGCGATGTGCGTTTCGTTCAGGACGAACAACGCCTGAGACCGAAAGATTCCGAAGTGTTTAGGCTCTGGTGCGACAACTCTCTGATTAAATCGTTGACTGACTTCGAACCGGAATACGATATTCGCCAAGGGCTGGAAGCCACCATTGACTGGTTTACCCGTCCGGAAAATCTAAAACGTTACAAAGCGGGCATTTACAATGTCTAATCCTGTCAGTGTTTCTCAAGCCACCTTGTCGCCGAATGAAGCCAGTTATGCCGATCTGGTGAAGTGGATTCGCGCGCGTTTTTTACAGGAAGAGGCCGGCTTGGTGCCTCTTCATGCACCTTGTTTCGATGCAACGGAAAAAGACGTGTTAAACGACTGTATCGATTCCACCTTTGTGTCTTCGGTCGGTCGCTATGTCGATGAGTTTGAACGGCAATGCGCTGAATTCACCGGAGCTCAGCATGCAGTGGCGGTGGTCAACGGAACGCTGGGGCTGTTTTTGGCATTGAAGGTGGTCGGAGTCGAACCGGGTGATCTGGTATTGACGCAATCCCTGACGTTTGTCGCGACGCCGAATGCCATCAAGATGCATCAGGCCGATCCGGTTTTTCTGGACGTGTCGGAAAAAACCATGGGGTTGAGTGCCGAACAACTGGCGGCATTTTTGGACAGTGAAACCTATCTGCAAAACGGGCAGTGCTATCATCGAGAGACTCAGCGTCGCATTTCCGCCTGTGTGCCAATGCACACGCTGGGTTTTCCAGCCGAAATCGAACAAATCGTTGAACTCTGTCACGAGCATCATATCAAGGTAGTGGAAGACGCCGCTGAAAGCCTGGGATCTTTTCTGCATGGTCGCCATACCGGCACTTTCGGAGATATCGGTGTGTTCAGTTTCAACGGAAACAAGGTGCTCACCACCGGCGGCGGGGGAATGTTGGTCACGCACCATGAAGCATACGCCCGTCAGGCCAAACATTTAAGTACAACCGCAAAGCAACCGCATTCCTGGTTGTTTGAACATGATCAGATCGGCTATAACCTGAGGATGCCCAACCTCAATGC
>JAWVWZ010000297.1:0-2269 GCA_033723505.1 Hydrogenovibrio sp. | reverse complement strand
TCCAGTCAAAAGTCGATGCCGCCGACTCTATCCGGTTACTTGATCGGGCGCAATTGAGCGAACTTGAACCGGATTTGAGTCAGCATACCAAAGGGTTTTATTTGCCGGAAGAAGGTCAAGTCAATGCGCAGGCCTTCATGGGGGCTTCCAGCGAGTATCTGTTGGCGCACCCTCTAGTCACCTGGCACGCGGAAACGCCAGTGATATCGGTCGATTCCGGGCGTATCGAAACGGACCAGGGGCTTTACGGATTTGACTGGGTGTTCGATGCCAGAGGCTTGGGGGCTCGGGAAGACATCAGCGACCTACGGGGCGTTCGCGGAGAGGTTTTTTGGCTCGATGCACCGGAAGTGCACTTGACTCGACCTGTTCGGTTGATGCATCCGAGATATCGGATCTATATTGTGCCGCGCCCCGATCATCGTTATGTTGTCGGCGCGACCGAAATTGAAAGCGAAGACAAAAGCCCAATGTCAGTGCGCTCCAGCCTGGAGCTGTTGTCCGCAGTGTACAGTGTGCATTCCGGTTTTGCCGAAGCGCGTATCGTCAAGACCATGACAAACTGCCGTCCGGCGCTGCAAGACAATTTGCCGAGAATCGAACAGATGGCGCAGATGACTCGGATCAATGGGCTCTACCGCCACGGTTACCTGTTGTCTCCTGCGATGGTTGAGCGGGCACTGAATTTCGGTTTGTATGCGATGCCTGTTCATACGGCATGATGGCCATTATAGGGTTTAGAAAATGAGAATTAAATTATGACGCAAAGCGAGACGCTGATCGCCGTCAGCATCAACGGCGAGGTTCGCCAGTTTCCGGCATCCATCAGTATCGCTCAGTTACTGGAAGCTTTGGCATATCGGCAGACCAGGTTCGCCGTAGCGCTGAACGAAACGTTTGTGCCAAGAAGTCAGTATGATCACCAGACGGTAGCGGATGGTGATCGTATCGATATCGTTGCACCGATGCAAGGAGGGTAAGATGTCGCAATCCAATCAAGCTTTATGGCATATCGGCGGAAAGACGGTGAACAGCCGTTTGTTAATCGGCTCGGCATTGTATCCATCTCCGGAAACCATGCAGCAGTCCATTGCTGCATCGGGTGCTGAAATTGTGACGGTTTCCCTGCGCCGTCAGGCGGCAGGTGATCAGGCCGGGCAGAAGTTCTGGGAAATGATCCGTTCTTTGAACATTCACGTACTGCCCAATACCGCCGGCTGTCATACCGCCAAAGAAGCCATTACCACGGCGCAGATGGCTCGGGAAGTGTTTGAAACCAACTGGATCAAGCTTGAAGTAATCGGTGACGAATACAATTTGCAGCCCGATCCGTTTGAGTTGGTTAAAGCGACCGAAGCGTTGGTCAACGATGGGTTTGAGGTGTTCCCTTATACGACTGACGACCTGGTGTTGGCAAAGCGTTTGGTTGAAGCCGGTTGCCGTATTCTGATGCCTTGGGGCTCGCCGATTGGCTCCGGCAAAGGGCTAATGAATCCATATAACCTGCGGGCGATTCGGGAGCGTTTTCCGGAGTTACAACTGATTGTCGATGCCGGAATCGGAAAGCCTTCCGATGCGGTTCAGGCAATGGAACTGGGGTATGATGGGGTCTTGTTGAACTCTGCAGTCGCGCTGGCACAAGATCCGGTGAAAATGGGCATGGCTTTTAAGTCGGCAGTAGAAGCCGGGTTGCTGGGTCATCAGGCGGGGGCGATGCAGCAACGTGATCTGGCATCGCCATCCACACCCGTGGTCGGCATGCCGTTTTGGCACCAAGTGAAAGACTGAGTCTATGTTGAGCCAGCCTGGCAGATTTTGGGAGGGATGATGGTTGCTATGCCATTTGCGGATTGCGGGAAAGCGCCGTTGGGCGTTTATCCTCTGGTTGATCGAGCAAATCTACTTGAGCCTCTGTTGGACGCTGGAATTCGAACTGCGCAGTTGCGCATTAAAGATTTGAGCGGTTCCGCTTTGTCGGCTGAAATCGAGCAGGCAGTCACCTTCTCTGAGCGTTATCAGACACGGTTGTTTATCAACGATGCCTGGCAATTGGCGATCGAGGCGGGTGCTTATGGCGTGCATCTCGGTCAGGAGGATCTGGCAGCGCTGGATCCGACCGAAATTGACCAGATTCGTCAAGCAGGGTTGCGCTTGGGGATCAGCACGCACACGCCAAAAGAACTGGAATGGGCAGCGCAATTCCAACCGTCTTACCTGGCGATCGGCCCGGTTTTCGAAACCCGTAGTAAGCAACTGGATTACCAAACAG
>JAWVWZ010000296.1:0-2275 GCA_033723505.1 Hydrogenovibrio sp. | reverse complement strand
TATGGACAACACCGATAAGGTGGTGCACATGATCAACGAGTGCTATTCCATGTCACTCGTCGTGGATCCGCCGGATATCAACCTGGGTGAAATCCACTTCAAGGCGGTACGTGGCGAAAAACGCCTGCGCTATGGTTTGGGTGCCATCAAAGGGGTCGGGGAGTCGGCTTTGGAAGGCATTGTTGCCGAACGCAACCAGAATGGCCCGTATCGGGATCTGTTCGATTTTTGTATGCGGGTCACCAAAAAGGTCAATAAGCGCGTGATTGAAGCCTTGATCATGGCCGGCGCATTTGATTGTCTTCACGACAACCGAAGAGCCATGCAGGAAAGTGTGGGCATGGCGTTACAAAAGGCCGAACAGAAGCAGAAAGACGAAGAAGCCGGGCAGTCGGACCTGTTCGGCGATATCGCCACCTTTGAAGAAGAAAACGCTTCTGAGTTGGTGGCGGTACCGGAGATGCCGGAAAAACAACGCTTGAAAGGCGAAAAGGATGTGCTGGGGCTTTATATGACCGGTCATCCGATCGAGGCCTTTAAGGAAGAGTTGGCGAAAATGGTCGATGGCACACTGATTTCCTTGCGCCCGGAGAAATGGGTGAAAAAATGGGTGGCAGGCCTGATCGTCGAGTCACGTAGCAAGGTGACCAAAAGCGGCAGCCGAATGGGGTTTGTCACTTTGGATGACCAGACGGCACGTTTGGATGTCGTGTTGCGCCCAGCCGTCTTTGAATCGAGTAAAGAGATTCTGACGCCGGATACCATTATCCTGGTGTATGGAGAGGTGTCGGAAGACACTTTCAATGGCGGCATCAAGCTGGATGCGGAACAGGTGGTGACCCTGGCCGAGTCGAGAGTGGAAAAGGCCAGAGCGATCAAGTTGTATGTCCATCGGAACGTTGATCTGCCGCAGGTGCATGAGCTGCAGAACTTGATATTGGGCTTTCGCGCTGAAGAGGGGTTGCCACTGGTGATTGACTTTCAGAATGACGGCGCCAGAGCGCAACTGATTACCGAGGATGGCTTTACCTTCTTCCCGGATGACGAATTAATCGAAGCATTGAGAGTCCACGGTTGGCAGCCTGAAATCGTGCTTTGACAATTATTTTTAGAAAAAAGGCAAATATCCCACTGTATAGGGTGGTTTTTTGTTGAATTTTTCTTAGAATACCAACGTTTTCTTATATAAAAAGAATTTTTGGTCATGCTTGTCTGATAAACAATTTTAATTTCTAAAGCATGGCTATCGGTGTAGTATTACTGCATTTATTCATTATCAATCAACTCAACCGTCCGTAGAGGGAGTGTAATGTCCAACAATATCGAATCAATCCTGAAAGAAAACCGCGTTTTCGAACCTTCAGCCGCCTTTAAAGCCCAAGCCAATATCAATGATGAAAAATATGAAGCCCTGATGAAAAAAGCCAGTGAAGATCACGAAGGTTTTTGGGTGGATTTGGCGAGAGAGAAGCTGAGTTGGTCCAAGGACTTTACGGTTGGCCTGGATGATTCAAACCCTCCTTTCTATAAATGGTTCTCTGATGGAGAACTGAACGCCTCCTATAACTGTATCGACCGTCACCTGGCCGAGAACCACGATAAATTGGCCATTATTTTCGAAACGGATGACGGAAAAGTTGAGCAGTACACCTATAAAGAATTACATGATGAAGTTTGCCGCTTGTCGAATGCGTTGACGGCGCAAGGCATCAAGCAAGGCGATCGTGTCATTATTTATATGCCGATGATTCCACAGGCTGTTTTCGCGATGCAGGCTTGTGCCCGTATCGGTGCGATTCACTCGGTGGTATTCGGCGGGTTTTCGTCGGAAGCTTTGAGAGACCGTATTGAAGATGCCGGTGCTCGTATGGTGATCACTACCAATATGAGTGTGCGCGGTGGGAAAACCATTCCTTTGAAAGCCTCGGTGGATGAAGCTTTGGAAAAAGGCGGCGATACCATCAAGAAAGTCCTGGTTTACAACCGCACTAAAGATGCCGTGCCAATGAAAGAGGGGCGCGATATCTCCTGGCATGATGCCATGGGCGGTATGAGCAATTATCATGACGCAGTCATGGTCAATGCCGAGCATCCATTGTTCTTGTTGTACACGTCCGGTTCAACTGGTAAACCAAAAGGTATTCAGCACAGTACCGGTGGGTATATGTTGAACGCTCACGTCACCAATGAATGGGTATTCGACCTGAAAGACGATGATGTTTTCTGGTGTACGGCCGATGTGGGCTGGATTACCGGTCATACCTACGTTGCTTAC
>JAWVWZ010000295.1:0-2277 GCA_033723505.1 Hydrogenovibrio sp. | reverse complement strand
TTGGCAAGGAAGCCTGTCCCGAATGCCACCGAGTCGGCCATCTTGTCGCCGATGGTCTGCGCGGCTTCTTCTCCGCTATAGCCCATATTCACCATCAGGTGTCCTTTATAAAGCTCGCGAGCAATCGGGATGACATCGGCCTTTTGAATGCCGAAGAAGTCCGCGCGCATCAGGTGCAGATAAGCCAGATTGAATTGGTTCAGGTGCTCTGCAAGATAGCGGGTCCAAGCTTCCGGATCGCTGTCTTTCATGCTGTTGAAACTGTTGAGTGGCGAAAGACGCACGCCGACACGGCTGCTGCCGATTTCTTTGGTGACAGCTTCCAGCACTTCCGTGAGGAATCGAGCGCGGTTTTCCATAGACCCACCGTATTCATCGGTGCGTTGATTGGAGCCATCGCGCAGGAACTGATCGATCAGATAGCCATTGGCGCCGTGGACTTCAACCCCGTCGAAACCGGCGGCGATGGCATTGGCCGCCGCTTTACGGAAGTCCTGGACAATCTCGGCAATTTCTTCCTGACTCAACTCATTCGGAACGGTATAAGGCTTCATGCCGTCTGGTGTGTGAGTTTCGCCGTCAATCGCAATCGCACTGGGAGCGACTGCTTCTTTACCATCATTCAGTAAAGGATGAGCGGCGCGGCCTGCGTGCCAGATTTGCATGAAGATTTTTCCGCCAGCCTGATGGACGGCGCTGGTGGTTTTCTTCCAGCCTTCGACCTGTTCCGGAGCATAAATACCGGGATCGTTGCCGAACGCCGAGGTTTGTGGCGTGACCATGGTGCATTCGGTGATGATCAAACCGGCACTGGCGCGCTGCGAGTAGTACTCCGCCATCAAATCATTGGGGATATGGTTAATGGCCCGACAGCGGGTCAAAGGTGCCATAATGAATCGGTTTGGAATGGTCTGGTCGCCCAGTTTGACGGGCTGAAATAAGGCATCAGTCTCTGTTGGCATAGTGTATCTCCTTCTTGATGGAATGGAAGTAAACCAAAGGAGCTGACGCTGTTCAATAACGGTCAGCCCCGGTCAGTCGCACTTGTGTCTGCGTTGTGCCTTGGAGGCCATCGCTTGATTTCTAAAAGTATACTCCTGAGTGGTTGCAGATTACCATGTTTCATCATTGAGTGAACATGAATTTCTGAGTTCACCTTGTGGTTATTATCAGTCGATGCCATGGAAATGAAAATCTGCCAGGCTGGGGGAAACGTCATATTGCTGGATGTCATGCGCGTCAACCGTTAAAATGGTGGTTTTCTAACCGAAGTTTGATGATTGCATCAAGCCATTGCATAAAAGTAGAGTTCATGACCTCCGATCAAAAATCATCTGCCAATACCATCCAATTGACGCAATACAGCCATGGCGCGGGATGCGGTTGTAAGATTTCGCCCAAGCTGCTCGAAAGCCTTCTCGAGACGCAAACCAACACTTCAATCTATCCAAGTTTGCTGGTGGGCAATGCCACTAACGACGATGCGGCTGCCTATGATCTGGGCAATGGCACATCGGTGCTGAGTACCACCGATTTCTTTATGCCAATCGTTGATGACCCGTTTACTTTCGGACAGATCGCGGCGACCAATGCCATCAGTGATATCTACGCGATGGGTGGGACTCCGTTGATGGCGATTGCGATTTTCGGCTGGCCAATCGACAAGTTGCCTGCAGAAGTCGGGCGAGAAGTGATCGAAGGCGGGCGCGCTACCTGTGAGGCCGCGGGCATTCCTTTGGCGGGCGGTCATTCTATCGACGCACCGGAGCCGATTTTCGGCCTGGCGGTCACGGGACTGGCGGACAACAGCCATTTAAAGCGAAATGCCTCCGCCGAAGCCGGGTGTGAACTTTTCCTGACCAAACCGATTGGCATCGGCATTCTGACCACCGCGCAGAAACAGCAGAAAATCAAGCCGGAAGAACTCCAGGTCGCGATTGACGCCATGACCACGCTGAACCGCATCGGTGCCGAACTGGCGAAACTGGAGGGGGTGACCGCATTGACTGATGTCACCGGGTTCGGGTTGTTGGGACACTTGATCGAAATGTGCGAAGGCAGTGGCATTGCCGCCCAACTGGATTTCGACAAAGTGCCGTTATTGCCGCATGTGCTGGAGTATTTGGCACAAGGCTGTACACCGGGTGGCACACAACGCAATTTCGACAGTTTTGGCCATAAAGCGAGTGGTTTGTTCGGTACTGAGTTGACTGCGGACCAGCGCGCGATTTTATGCGACCCGCAAACCTCCGGTGGCTTGTTGGTGGCGGTCAAGCC
>JAWVWZ010000294.1:0-2295 GCA_033723505.1 Hydrogenovibrio sp. | reverse complement strand
TGGCCCTTGGCCGGTTTCGGCGACCTGTTTCATGGCTTCAAGCAGATCGCGGCGGACGCCTTCGGGGGCGGTTTCTTTACGGGATTCGTCCAGGCGGCCTCGGTATTGCAGTTTTAAATCGGCGTTATAGCCGAAAAAATCCGGCGTGCAGACGGCGCCATAAGCCTTGGCAATAGCCTGGCTTTCGTCCATGACATAAGGAAAGGGAAACTGCCATTGTTCGGCGACGGCTTTCATATTCTCGAATGAATCCTCTTCATATTCATTCGGATCATTGCTCATAATGGCAATGCTGTTAATGCCATATTGGTCTCGCAGGATTCGGGTGTCTTCCACCAGACGTTTGTGGATGGCTTTCACATAGGGGCAATGATTACAGATGAACATGACCAATAGGCCGTTTTTGCCTTTGGCCTTCTCCAGTGTCCAGGTTTGACCGTCAATGCCGGGCAGACTGAAATCGATCGCCGGTTGGTTAAAGTCACAAACGGGGGTGGTTAAGCTGACCATTTTTGTCTCCTAGTGTTGGTTTGTCTTGCAAATGCTCGGCGCTTAGGCCTCCGAGTTACCACTGCCTTTTGGTGGGTAGGACAGGGTGTTTTCGAGTTTGGTTTTTTCCGCATCGCTGAAATCCGGGAAAGGCAAGGATTGCTGTTCGATCAACGCCTCGATTTCCTTGGCAGCCTGTTGTTTTCCGGCTTCGTTCTGCGGCTCGGCATGGGAAATGATAATACGCTGTTCCGGCGTTGCCAAGTGGATGTCCAGCTGTTGCAGGATGTCGAGAATATGGAAGTTCAGGTCCTCGGCGATGGCTTTGAATTCGGGCATGGCTGCCGTGCCGATATAGACGTTGATCACGACCAGATAGGCATCTCGCTCGATTTCTTCGAAACGGATGCGCTCGTCGGTGGAGAGGGTCTTAGGGTGAGCGTAGACCAGTTTTTTCAGTTCGATCAATAGCAGGCGGAGTTGTTCCGGTGTCGTGTCCAGGCGCAGGCGCAACTCTCGGCGATATAGCCGGCGGTCGATTTCGGCGAAATTTTCGACTTCTTTGGAGGCGAAAATCGCATTGGGGACGTGCACGATGGTTCGGTCTAGCTTGCGGATTTGAGTTGAGCGCAGCCCGATTTCTTCCACCGTGCCTTTGATGTCGCCGAATTGGCAGAAGTCGCCGGGTTTGACGGGGCGGGCGATATAGAGGGTGAAGGCCTCAAACATATTCTCAAGCGTCTTTTGTGCCGCCAGCGCAATGGCCAGTGAACCGATGCCCAGTCCGGTGAGAACTGTGGTCAGGCTATAGCCAGCGTCACTCAGCCAATTGAGTCCCAGTAAGATGATGACCAGAATTTTTGCGGCGGTTGCTAAGGGGCGGATAATGGCTCTGGATGATGAGTCTTCCGGGTGTCGGCGAATCAGTCGTTGGCTAATGAGCTCAATCAATCCGGCGATAATGAACCAGACAGCAATATAATTAAGGATGCCCGACGTTAGAATCACCTTGGCCTGTAACGACAGCCCAAGACGTTCGACGCCAAGGTTGATGAGGTAAATATAAAAGGCGTAACGAAACGGTTTGAGGAGAAATTGGCGAACCGGTTCACGTTCAGGGCGCAGTCGAATCCAAGCCCAGGCCAAAATAGTCGATAGGGTTTTGGCCAGATACCAGCCGACGATAAGAATCAGCAGCAATCCGGCGACTTGCCAGTTTTGCAGATAGAAGATTTCAAACTCGGGCAGATATTCGGAGAGGTTTTTTACCCATTCCGGGTAGCCGAATTCTTCCCAGAGCCTGGGGACCTGTAATACCGTATGGTTGGAGATTTTCCACAGATAGCCGACATTTGGATCGGGCACCTTCTGTAGATAAACCGGCACCTTGCCTCGGGAGGAGTTGAGGTAGCCGATCAGATCCCGGTAGGGCGGAAGGCCATCATCCGAGGCGCCATTCGGGTCGTTGCTGATGCTGGAAAGATCCAGCATATTTTGCTGGTTCCAGATGATCATCAGTTGTTTGAGCAATTCCGGGCCACCGACTTCGGTGACGCTGATTGGCAGATAGCGCAGATCCAGATACTGAGCGGCGGACTTGTAATCATTGTGATCGGTGTCTTCAAGAATGGCGAGCAAGGTGGACAGCGGCGTGCTGCCGACACGAATCTTTTGTTTGTCCTGTTCGGTTTGACTGAGTACCTCTTTGGTGCGTTCCTGCGTTTCTACGGCTTGTTTGAGCGTGGTTTGACTGTCTGCCATAACGGGGGTGGTAGACGCCAGGCATGCGATCAACAAGAGCGGAGA
>JAWVWZ010000293.1:0-2323 GCA_033723505.1 Hydrogenovibrio sp. | reverse complement strand
TAAAAAGACCACCCTTGCGGTGGTTTTTTTATGTTTGGATGGCTCTCATTATGCCGTTGCTAAGAGTGGTTAGGTTTTGTTGTGAGATGTTATAAGCCGGCATGGTGTAAATCAGCTTGCCAAAAGGTCTCAGCCAGATACCGTTTTCAATCCCTTTTGCCTGAACCTGCGGGCCAAGGTCACTTCTTTCCAGTTCAACCACGCCAATCGCACCCAATACACGGACATCTGCCACACCGTCCAGTTCTTTAAGAGGTAATAGCGTCTCCATAAAGTGCTCTTCAATGCGTTGAATGTTGTCCTGCCAGGGGGAGTTCATTAATACGTCGATATTGGCAATGGCGGCTGCACAGGCGAGCGGGTTGCCCATAAAGGTTGGCCCGTGCGCCAGAATACCCGGCTCGCCTTGACTGAGGGTGTCGCTGATGTCTGTCGTCGCCAGTGTCGCCGCCAGACTGATGTGCCCGCCGGTTAAGGTTTTGCCAAGCGTCATAATATCGGGCGTAATGCCCGCCCATTCGCAGGCGAAGAGCTTTCCGGTGCGCCCAAAGCCAGTGGCGATTTCGTCGGCAATCAAAAGGACATCATATTCATCACACAATTGGCGCAGTTGTTTAAGGTAATCCGGGCGATAGAAGCGCATGCCGCCGGCGCCTTGCACGATCGGTTCAATGGTGACCGCGGCGATGTTCTGCTGATGTTCTTCGAGCATGGCTTTGAGGGCGAGGATGTCTTTATTGTCCGATTCCCTGTCGAAGCCCATTTGAGGGGCGGGGGCGAAGTAGTGTTGCGTGAGCACTTCGGAGAACAGGCTGTGCATGCCATTGACCGGGTCGCAGACTGCCATGGTGGCAAAAGTGTCGCCATGATAGCCGTTGCGAACGGTTAAAAGTCGATTTCTGCCAGGCTGGCCTTTGCTGATCCAATATTGTAATGCCATTTTGATGGCGACTTCCATGGCCACGGAACCGGAATCCACCAGAAAGACCTTGTCCAGCCCTGACGGGGTG
This sequence comes from Hydrogenovibrio sp., assembly GCA_033723505.1. Taxonomy (GTDB): domain Bacteria; phylum Pseudomonadota; class Gammaproteobacteria; order Thiomicrospirales; family Thiomicrospiraceae; genus Hydrogenovibrio. Next base: position 1,313 of record JAWVWZ010000293.1, on the reverse strand, counting down.
AATTTGACCAGGCGTTTGGCAAGCTCAATGGCCGGTTCATGCGTCAGGCCGCCGAACATGATGTGCGGCATGGTGTCGATTTGCTGATGCATGGCCTGGCAGATTGCCGGGTGGTTATAGCCATGTAGTGCTGCCCACCAGGAGGACATGCCGTCTACCAGCTCGGTACCGTCTGCCAGGGTGATTATCGATCCCTGGGTTTTTGCCACGCCGATCGCCGGGGTGTCGGCGGGCATCTTGGCATAAGGGTGCCAGATATGTTCTTGGTCGAATTTAAGGAGTGCTTGCCAGTCGCTCATAGAATTTGGAATCTTGGAATTTATCGTCTGGGTATCATAACGGAAAAAGGTTGTCGGTTGCATCCGTCATCTGATATCGGGTGTAGATAAGTGCTGGAGCGGGATGGCGGCGAAGTAACAAAAAAACTGATGGCGACCATAAAAAAATAATATTGATAAACTATTGATGTTGAATGGAATTTCAATAGAATGGTTAGACAGTAGCGCAGGATTTCTTAAGACTTCGCTATTCGTGTTCAATGAAAATTTGTGCCAAACCTGTTGTGAAGCAGGGACGGAAAGCCATGGGTCTCACGGGTTGAGATCGCCAGGTTGCCAAGTTATGATCGGGGGATTCGAGCCCTTGGGAATAATTTGTTCTTTATCGCCGCGTGGTTTTGCGTGTCCGGCCTTTTTTCCATTGATGTTTTTTTGCCAAACTTGTTGTGAAGCAGGGACGGAAAGCCATGGGTCTCATTCGTTGAGATCGCCAGGTTGCAACCAGCCTTCAACACACGTTTCGCTTGGGATTACTCAAGGAGATGAGGATGTTGTCAGTACAGAAGATTAAGCGCCAGATCCGTCTGGCGGTGACATGCATGGGTCTGATGATGATCGGTGCACCGGATGCGTTAGCTGATTCCAGTCCGGGAATCAGTACGCAATTACTCAATCAATTCAATGCAGTCGGCGGTTCGATCAGGCAAATGATCGAGTTGGATACGCAGGTGTCACTGAGCACCATTCAGAGGTATCGCCCTGCTCATTACAGTAACACCGTTTGTTGCCAGGTCTCGACGCCGGAGACAGTGGTCAATTTTTTGAAAATCGGCAGAGATCGATCCGCCGTGATGTTGGGCGTCAATGTGATCGGTAATGACTTGCTGATTTCAAAAGGAAACCGGTGGCAGATGTCGTTAGGCATGAATCAGCAGGTTCGCCCTAGCCGATGGCGAGATAATATGGGATTGATGATTCAGTTTCACAGTTTTTTACACTGAGGCTGAATGTCTGCCAGTATTATTGTCAGGCTTC
>JAWVWZ010000292.1:0-2326 GCA_033723505.1 Hydrogenovibrio sp. | reverse complement strand
GTCACCTGCCCCCAGCGATTGATAAACAAATGCGAGGAGACTCTTAAGCCTTCGATTTTCTGGTAATAAGGGTCTTCTTCCGGGTCTAGGCGATTGGTGAACAATTGCTGCACCCCTTCTCCACCGAATCGCCCCGGCGGCAGACTGATGCCGTGAATCACAATCAGTTCGACCGGCATATTCTCCGGACGTTCGTCGTAATTGGGGCTGGGGATAAAACGCGCCCCGGATAAAAGGTGGGTATTCAGATCAACAGTTAATTGGTTTTTCATAGTGAATCAGTATAATCTAAATGCCAAGTATAAATTAGTCGTCAGAACTAAAATTCTAACCCAATATAACCCGAGTTTGTTTTCCTATTATGTCAACTCCTACTGAGATCAACTATTTCAAAGACTTACCGAGCAACGTGACGATGGCCCTGCAAGAGGACATCGGTGAAGGCGATCTCAGTGCCGGGCTGATCGACAAAAACCGCCAGGCCAGTGCGAAAATCGTTGCCAAAGAACCCGCCGTTATCTGCGGCCGACCGTGGTTTGACGCGGTTTTCGACCAGGTGGATCCAAGTATTCAAATCACCTGGCTCTGCAACGAAGGCGACCGGGTTGACGAAAATACCGTGGTTTGTGAACTCAAGGGCAATGCCGCCGCCTTATTGACGGCGGAAAGAAGCGCGCTTAATTTCTTGCAGACCCTGTCGGCGACGGCGACGCAAACCGCCGCCTATGTCGCGCAACTTCAAGGCAGCCGCACCACTTTGCTGGATACGCGCAAAACCCTTCCCGGATTAAGGTTGGCACAAAAATATGCGGTGAAATGCGGTGGCGGCACCAACCACCGTATCGGCTTATACGATGCCATCCTGATCAAAGAAAACCATATCATGGCGGCCGGCAGCCTCTACAACGCGGTGACCACCGCCAAACAACAGCACCCGGACACCACCGTTGAGGTCGAAACCGAAACACTGGAAGAAGTCCAACAGGCACTGGATGCCGGAGCCGACATCATCATGCTCGACAACTTCTCGCTGACAATGATTCGCGAAGCTGTCAAACTGAATGACGGCAAAGCCAAGCTGGAAGTCTCCGGTAATGTCGAAATTGACCGGCTCCCGGCCCTGGCAGAAACGCAAGTGGATTTCATTTCGACCGGCGCCATCACCAAACATATTCAGGCCATCGATTTTTCGATGCGCTTCAACTTAGAATAGGAAGCTTCACTTGGAACACGCTGTCGCCCACCCCGATAACCATATGTTTTTCAAAATCGTCATGGTGCTGATCCTGACGGTTATTCTGATTTCTATTTCAAGACGTATTCACATTCCCACCTTGCTTAACTACATCATCGTCGGGATTATGGTCGGACCTTTCGGGTTCGGACTGATTCACAGCGAAGCCAGCATCAAATTTCTAGCCGAATTCGGGGTGGTCTTTCTGCTGTTTGCCATCGGCTTGGAATTTTCCCTGTCGCAGATGATGTCGATGCGAAAGTCGGTTTTCGGCCTCGGGGGATTACAAGTGCTCACTACCGGACTGGTGGTTTATGGCGTGAGTCACCTCGGTTTCGGTCTCAACTTTGAAACCAGCTTTGTCATCGCCAGTGCTTTTGCATTGTCTTCGACGGCCATTGTCATCAAACAACTGACCGAACAATCCGAAATTCAAACCCGGCACGGACGTTCGGCCGTCGGTATTTTGATTTTCCAGGACATTATGGCGATTCCATTGCTAATCCTGATTCCAGCATTAGCCAGCGCGACAGACAATGGACTGGGGATGCAGCTTGGAGCTTCTCTGGTCAAAGGTTTGATCGTGGTCGCCGTCATTTTGTTTTTCGGACGCTATATTCTGCGCCCGATTTTTCACGAGGTCGCCTCCTCCAAGTCTCAGGAGCTGTTCACTCTAACGGTTTTGACGATGGTGCTGGCCGCGGCTGCCTTTACCGAAGAAATGGGCATTTCCATGACACTGGGGGCCTTCATGGCGGGGATGATGCTGGGCGAAACGGAATACAAACACCAGATCGAAGCCGATATTCGTCCCTTTCAGGACATCTTGCTAGGCCTGTTCTTCGTGACCGTCGGGATGGCAATCTCTCCCGTATTCGTCATTGAACATTTCGCATCGGTCATCCTGATTACGTTCGGCATCATTTCGTTAAAAATCGCCGTCATCTTTTTGATTATGAAAGGATTTAAAAAGCCGGACGGCGTCAGCCTGAGAACGGCGTTATCTCTCGGACAGGTCGGGGAATTCGGGCTGGTACTGGTCACCCTTGCACTCAATAACGACCTGTTCAACTCAACGCTGGGTCAGATGGT
>JAWVWZ010000291.1:0-2346 GCA_033723505.1 Hydrogenovibrio sp. | reverse complement strand
CCGCCAATTAATAAAGGCAGGTGCATGTTGCGCTCCTGCATCAGTTTGGCGACATTGACCATTTCTTCCAGAGAAGGCGTGATCAGACCCGACAGGCCGATCACGTTCGCGCCTTCGGCGATGGCGGTGTCGAGAATCTTTTCCGCCGGCACCATGACGCCCAAATCGATGACCTCAAAATTGTTACATTGCAATACCACGCCGACGATATTCTTACCGATGTCATGTACATCGCCTTTGACTGTTGCCATCACGATTTTGCCTTGAATCTGACCTTCGGATTTTTCCGCTTCGAGGAAAGGATCGAGATAGGCGACGGCACGCTTCATGACGCGAGCGGATTTCACCACCTGCGGCAAAAACATTTTTCCGGAACCGAACAGGTCGCCGACGACATTCATGCCGTCCATCAACGGGCCCTCGATGACATTGATCGGTGCGCCCAGTTTTTGGCGGGCTTCTTCGGTGTCTTCTTCGATAAAATCGGTGATGCCTTTGACCAGGGAATGCTCCAGACGCTTTTCAACCGTAGTTTCGCGCCACGACAGGTCGGATACCTTGCTTGCCGTCGAGCCGTCGCCGCGGAATTCCTCGGCGACGTCCAGCAGGCGTTCACCAGCTTCCGGGTCCTTATTGAGAATCACGTCTTCCACCGCCACGCGCAGTTTTTCCGGCAAGTCGTCGTAGATTGCCATCTGACCGGCATTGACAATCCCCATATCCATGCCTTCTTTGATTGCGTAATAGAGGAACACCGAATGGATGGCTTCGCGAACCGGGTTATTCCCGCGGAATGAGAAGGAGACATTGGAGACCCCGCCGGAGATCTTGGCATGTGGCAGGTTTTGTTTGATCCAGGTGACTGCGTTGATGAAGTCCAAACCGTAATTATTGTGCTCCTCGATGCCTGTCGCCACCGCAAAAATGTTCGGATCGAAAATAATGTCCTGTGGCAAGAAACCGACTTTTTCGGTCAAGACCTTGTAGGAACGTTCACAGATTTCAATTTTGCGTGCCAGCGTGTCCGCCTGGCCATCTTCATCGAAGGCCATGACGATCGCCGCCGCGCCGTACTTTTTCACCAGTTTGGCATGATGGATAAAGGCTTCTTCGCCTTCTTTCAGGGAAATGGAGTTCACCACGCCCTTACCTTGAATGCATTTTAGCCCGGCTTCAATGACTTCCCATTTTGAGGAGTCGATCATGACCGGTACGCGGGAGGCTTCCGGTTCGGAGGCCAGCAGGTTCAAAAACTTCACCATACAGGCTTTGGCATCCAGCATGCCTTCGTCCATATTGACGTCGATGATCTGGGCGCCGTCTTCCACTTGCTTGACCGCGATTTCAATGGCTTCGTCGTAGTTTTCTTCAATAATCAGGCGTTTGAATTTGGCTGATCCTGTGACGTTGTTACGCTCACCGACATTGACGAACAAAGAGCTTTCGTCGATGTTCAGCGGCTCCAGGCCGGACAGGCGACAAGCCGGCGAGACGTTGGGAAGCTGACGGCGAGGGTGCGCTTGTGCAGCTTCCGCCATCGCCTGGACGTGATCGGGCGTGGTGCCGCAACAGCCGCCGATAATGTTGATCCAGCCCTTTTCCGCCCAGACGGCGATCTCGTCTGCCATTTGTTCCGGTGTTTCGTCGTACTCACCGAATTCGTTCGGTAAGCCGGCATTTGGATGGATGGACACGTAGCTTTCACAGACACGACTGAGTTCTTCGACATAAGGTCGCAACTCTTCCGGTCCCAGTGCACAGTTCAAACCGACCGATAGCGGATCGGCATGGGCGACCGCATTGTAAAAAGCTTCAGTTGTCTGACCGGACAGGGTTCTGCCCGATGCATCGGTGATGGTCCCCGACAGCATGATCGGAATCTCGTATCCAACCGCTTCTTCGACTTCTTTAACGGCGAAAATCGCTGCCTTGGCATTCAGGGTGTCGAAGATGGTTTCGATCAGAATGGTGTCCACGCCACCTTCCAGCAAAGCATGAGTCGCATGTTTGTAGGCAGCCACCAGTTCGTCGAAAGAGGTGTTGCGGAACCCCGGGTCATTAACATCCGGTGAAATCGATGCGGTGCGGTTGGTTGGCCCGAGAACCCCGGTGACAAAACGTGGCTTGCCATCTTCCTTTTCGGCGATGTTGCAGGCTTCGCGTGCAACTTTGGCGGCTTGCAGATTGATCTCGCCGACCAGATCTTGCATGTCATAATCGGCCTGAGCGATGGTGGTGGCATTAAAGGAGTTGGTCTCGACGATGTCGGCGCCTTTGCGCAGAAATTCCAGATGGATGTCGCGAATCAGGTTTGGCTGGGTGATCACCAGAACATCGTTATTGCCT
>JAWVWZ010000290.1:0-2347 GCA_033723505.1 Hydrogenovibrio sp. | reverse complement strand
CGAACCCAGCAGACTGCCTTGCGAAGCGGTTTTCAGGAGGTAACCATCAATTCCCAGACGCATGGCCTTAAAAAACATCTCATCCTCTTCAAACACCGTATTGACCATGATCTTTGCATCCGGATTCGTCTTACGGATATCCGGAATCAGCTCAATCCCCTCGCCATCCGGCAACTCAAGATCCAAAATATAAAGATCAAAGTCGGCATGGACTTTCTGTTTCGCATCCGCAACTGTCTGCACTGACTCCAACCGCATCTCAGCATTATGCTGTTCCAGGGCTTGCTCCAGAAAAGCGAAATGTTCCAGTCGATCCTCGACCACCAAGACACTATTAAACATGCTGTTCTCCATCATTTAATATCGGTAAAACCATTTGCAAAATAAAACGCCCTTCCTGGGTCGACACTTCCAGATATCCGCCTAACTCAGAGGCTCGGCTTTTCATTGTCGACACCCCTAAACGATTTGAAGCGAACTTGTCTTTTCCTGGAACCAGTGAATTTTCAACGCGAATCTCCAAGACATCATCGACCTGTCTGATCACCACTTTCACCTCGGTCGGTGCATTATGCTTCAATATATTGCACGAAGCCTCTTTGAAGATTTTCAGCAGATTACTGGCAAATCTCGGCTCAACGGCTCGATCGTCTTCAATCTGCTTCTCATACCAATCGAGCGAAAAATCCGATTCCAACAGACGCTCCCTTGCTTGCGCCTGAACCATTGTCAAAAGTTCTCCCAAGGTCGTTTCCTCTCCGGAAAGTCCCGACAGAATATTTTTCAATGACTGCATCGCATCCTGCGCCAGCTTTCTTTGCTGCGTGTCATCCGCCTGACGAATCAGAGCAATCAGATCCTGAGTCAACTCATCATGCAAATCTCGCCGGATACGCTGCCTCTCCTCTTGAACCCCCACTTGCCGTAGCCGTTTTGCATGCTCAATCGCCTGCCCGATTTGTAACAAGTGGTTTGCCCAATCCACATCTTGCTGGGAATAATATTTTTTCTTTTTCGGCATTTCCAGACAATAATGTCCCGACCCCAAGAGCTCTGGCACCCGCAATAGCGTCTGGTCCTCGTTCAAACCAGTCTGCGCCAACGGCTCCCCCATACGAAAATACCTTTGCGGCAACATTTTGGAAAGCAACACATCCTTATACACCCTTTCCAGAGCATCGAGATCCGCACTCATCAGTTTGAGGACATTTTCGCTTTTGACCGTCAACTCGGCAGAATACCGCGAAATATTTTTACGGCAACGAACTTTTTCCCAAGCCAGCCAAAAGAAAGTCAGAATCAGCAGCGTTCCACCAATCAGGACTGAAAAAGAAAATAATGAAAAGCTCTGCACACCCAACTCAAGATTAACCGTAAATTTAAAAGCTCATCGACTGACACATTGTGTTCAAATCTGCGAAAATAAGCAGATTACACCGAAACCAACCGTTTTTCCAGAAGGACTGTCGATTTGCAAACACATTGCCAGCTTGACGAGTTTAAAATTCTATACCAAGACGATGCACTCGTCGCGATTCATAAACCCGCGGGACTTCTGGTGCATCGCTCTCCGATCGATCGGCATGAAACACAGTTTGCCGTACAAATGACGCGAGACGCCATTCAGAGAAAAGTCTTCCCTCTTCATCGTTTGGACAAGGCGACCTCCGGCCTATTACTGTTTGCTCTGGACTCGGAATATGCAAAGCGCATGGGGGAACAGTTTGAATCTCACAGCATTCAAAAAGAGTATCTCGCGATTTGCCGGGGATGGCCCCCAGAAGATGGTCAGATCGACCATGCACTCACAGTCAAATTGGACAAATACGGCGACCGGAACGCTCAAACAGACAAGCCCCCTCAGGAGGCGGTGACCCACTTTACACGTCTGGCCACCGCAGAAGTGGCGCACTCGATGGGCAAATACACTTCCCAGCGTTACTCGTTACTCAGACTTCTTCCCAAGACAGGAAGAAAGCACCAGATCCGGCGTCACATGAACCATATCAACCACCCCATCATTGGAGACGTCAAGTATGGCGATCGTCACCACAACCACTTCTTCAATGAGTCACTCGGACAACATCGCCTCTATCTGGCCGCCACCAAGCTAAGCTTCACTCACCCGCTCACAGGGGAGCCCATCTGTTTGAGCGCCCCTCTTGAGACCAGCTTTCTCAAAGCCATGACATGGCTGGGTTGGTCTGAAGCCTGACAATAATACTGGCAGACATTCAGCCTCAGTGTAAAAAACTGTGAAACTGAATCATCAATCCCATATTATCTCGCCATCGGCTAGGGCGAACCTGCTGATTCATGCCTAACGACATCTGCCACCGGTTTCCTT
>JAWVWZ010000289.1:0-2351 GCA_033723505.1 Hydrogenovibrio sp. | reverse complement strand
CACCTTGATTTCCCCCCCACCGCATCACGACATCTATTCAATCGAAGATTTGGCTCAATTGATTTTCGATTTGAAGCAGGTAAACCCGAATGCCTTGGTCTCGGTCAAGCTGGTTGCAGAACCCGGCGTGGGAACCATCGCGGCGGGGGTTGCCAAAGCTTATGCCGACTTAATCACTATTTCCGGCTATGACGGTGGTACCGGTGCCAGCCCACTAACCTCGGTCAAATATGCAGGAAATCCATTTGAAATGGGCTTGGCAGAAGCCCACCAAGTACTTCGCGCCAATGATCTTCGTGGTCAAGTTATCCTGCAAGCAGATGGCGGCTTAAAAACCGGGCTGGATGTCATTAAAGCGGCGATTCTAGGGGCGGAATCCTTCGGGTTCGGTACAGCACCGATGATCGCTCTTGGCTGTAAATATCTGCGCATCTGTCACCTGAACACCTGTGCAGTGGGCGTTGCGACGCAGGATGAGCGTCTGCGTAAAGAACACTTTATCGGTTTGCCGGAAATGGTCATCAACTACTTCCAGTTCGTTGCTCAGGAAACTCGTGAGTGGCTGGCGAAACTTGGGGTCGCCAAACTGGAAGACCTGGTTGGACGTGTCGACCTGCTGAAAATGATCGATCACACCATTACCGATAAGCAGAAGAATATCGACCTGACACCTTTCATCACAGATGGCGGCGTGCCTGCGGACAAACCACAAACCGTTCAGGTCAACAAAAACAACCCATGGGATGAAGGTCACATCGCAGAGCAAATGGTTCAAGCAACCTTGCCGGCGATTGAAGGAAAACTGGGGGGAATCTTCAACTTCCACCTCATCAACACCGGACGTTCCATCGGTGCCAGAGTGGCAGGTGAAATTGCACAGCGCTACGGCAATGACGGCATGAAGGATGCACCGATCACCTTGAAGATGACCGGCATCGCAGGTCAGTCATTCGGAGTATTCAACGTGCATGGTTTGAACCTGCACCTTGAAGGCGACGCTAACGATTACGTCGGTAAAGGCATGGCCGGAGGCGAAATCACCATTCGTCCACCGCAAGGTTCAGCCTTTGACCCACATGTCACGCCGATCGTCGGCAACACGTGCTTGTACGGTGCAACGGGTGGAAAACTGTTTGCCAACGGAACAGGTGGCGAGCGTTTCGCCGTCCGTAACTCCGGAGCCATTGCGGTTGTCGAAGGACTGGGAGATCACGGTTGCGAATACATGACCGGCGGTACTGTGGTCAGCTTGGGCGAAGTTGGTGTCAACTTCGGTGCCGGGATGTCTGGTGGTTTAGCATTCATCCTGGATATGGACCATACGTTACCGGACAGACTGAATACGGAAATGGTCGAAGCAATTCGTATCGATACCGAAGCGACCGAAGCTTATCGCGTTTACTTGAAAGAATTACTCACCGAGTATGCTGAAAAAACAGGCAGTGCCTATGCTCAGGAAGTTCTGGCGAACTTTAGTCAGTTCCTACCGAACTTCTGGCTAGTAAAATCTCGTGCGATTAGCATCGATGATTTGTTCACCCTATTCGTTCAGACAGCGGCGTAAGAAGCATAAGGAAGTCACCAAAATGGGAAATGTTAGACAATTTTTAGAACTTGATCGCCAGCTTCCGCCTAAGAAAGAAGCGATGGAAAGAAAGCAAAACTTCCAGGAGATCTACACAGAGTTCGATTTAAACGATGCAATGGCACAAGCCGACCGCTGTTTACACTGCGGAAACCCATATTGCGAATGGGCCTGCCCGGTTCACAACTATATTCCGAACTGGTTGAAGCTGGTATCGGAAGGCAACATCATTGAAGCGGCCGAACTGTCACACCAAACCAACTCCTTACCGGAAATGTGTGGCCGAATCTGCCCTCAGGATCGCCTTTGCGAACAAGCTTGTACACTGGAAGACACCAACTTCGGTGCAGTCACCATTGGCGCAGTCGAAAAATATATCACCGATACCGCCACGGACACGGGGTGGACTCCGAGTCTGGAGAACATCGTCATGACCGACAAAAAGGTTGCGATCATCGGTTCGGGTCCGGCGGGATTAGGCTGTGCGGATATCCTCATTCGCAACGGCGTCAAACCAGTCGTGTTCGAGAAAGAACAGGAAATCGGCGGTCTACTGACCTTCGGAATCCCACAGTTCAAACTGGACAAAGACATTGTTCTAAAACGCCGTAAAATCCTGGAAGGTATGGGCGTCGAATTCCGTTGCAATACCGAAATCGGTAAAGACATCCCATTCCAGACATTGCTGGATGAATATGATGCTGTCTTCCTGGGACTGGGGACCTATAAGCCAATGGCGGGTCGCTTCCCCGGAGAAGATTTACCT
>JAWVWZ010000288.1:0-2375 GCA_033723505.1 Hydrogenovibrio sp. | reverse complement strand
TTAAAGCGCCGCAAACACGCCGAGGGGGATAAGCCGATCTGATCAGCCATTTCCTGATTACTCAAACGGCCATTATCTTGTAATGCCGCCAAAATCGCTTTATCATACCGATCCAATTGCATCTAAACTCCAATTTAATTTCAAGCTGAAAGAAATTAAAACAACTTAATTTCAAATATAATACTAAAACCAGCATTTTATTTCACTATTTTCGCTATCAGGCCCTTTTTTTGCAACATTATCCACCTGCCCGCTTGTTAGAATAACCTTCAGAGATGATGTCCCGCATCACTCAGAACACCAACTGACTGACGATTTTGACTTAAGTGCCCGTTCGAGTAACTCGCTAGACCCAACCAAATGCACTCGAAAGGGACAAATTGATTTTTAATGCAAGGAAATTCAATGAACGCAATGAATCCTCAAAAATACCGCCCAACGGCCACGCCCGATCTACCCGATCGTCAATGGCCGGACCGTCGCCTTACCCAGGCGCCCATTTGGGCAAGTGTCGATCTAAGAGACGGCAATCAAGCCTTGGCCAAGCCCATGACCGTGGAGCAAAAGCTGAAGCTATGGGATCAATTGGTTGCCATTGGTTTCAAAACCATTGAAATCGGTTTTCCGTCCGCCAGTCAGCTGGAGTTCGACTTTACTCGACGTTTGATCGAGGAAAACCGAATTCCCGAAGATGTGACCGTTCAGGTACTGGTTCAGGCCAGAGAACATCTGATCGAGCGAACCTATGAAGCTTTGGCCGGAGTGAAGCAGGCGATTGTGCATGTCTACAACACCACCTCCATCGTTCAGCGCGAGAAGGTTTTTTGCAAAACTCAGGACGAGATCAAACAAATGGCCATTGCCGGCGCGACCTGGGTCAGAGATATGGCAGCGAACTATCCGAACACCAACTGGACCTTCCAGTATTCACCGGAAAGCTTTTCCCAGACCGAAACCGATTATGCAGTGGAGGTTTGTCAGGCGGTGATGGATGTCTGGCAACCGACAGCGGACAAGCCGTGTATCCTCAACCTGCCGGCCACCGTGGAAAGCACCTCGCCGAATCGCTTCGCCGATCAGGTCGAATACTTTATCCGTCACTTGAAAAACCGCGATGCCGCCATTATTTCGGTGCACACCCATAATGATCGCGGCTGCGCCGTGGCCGCAGCGGAACTGGCACTACTGGCCGGCGCGCAACGCGTAGAAGGCACATTATTGGGCAATGGCGAACGCACCGGAAATATGGACATCGTCACGCTGGCGATGAACCTGTACAGTGAAGGCATCGACCCGCAACTCGATCTTGAACAACCGGATCGCTGGATCGAAGTAGTAGAAGAAGTGACGCAGATTCCGACACACATCCGTCATCCCTGGGTCGGCCAGGCGGTCTACACCGCTTATTCGGGCAGCCATCAGGATGCGATTCGTAAATGTCTGAGCAAACAATCGGACGACCAGCCTTGGGATGTCGCTTATCTGCCAATCGACCCAAGAGACATTCAACGCGATTACGAGGCGATTATCCGCGTTAACAGCCAATCTGGAAAAGCCGGTTCGGCATTCGTACTGGAACAGGAATATGGCCTGCACCTGCCGAAATGGGTTCAGCAGGATTTCGCCCCGGTTGCCCAGAACTGCGCCGAAACCACCGATGGCGTAGTCAGTCACAAAGTCCTGTTCGACGCCTTTGTCGACCACTACCAGTTAAACCGGGAAGCGGTGCGTTTGGATCACTATAAGCTGGACAAACAAGGGGGTCAGGAACAACTTCGCCTGGAAGTCGATGGCGAACAATGGCAGGGAATGGGCAATGGCACCTTAAGCGCTTTGTGCAATGCCTGGGAAAATCAAAGCGGGCAAAGTGTCGATGTCATCGACTATGCCGAACATGCAATGCACCAAGGCAAGGAAGCCAAAGCCATCGCCTACCTGTATCTGCAAACCGGCAACGAACGCCGTATCGGCATTGCCATGATGGAAGACACCGTCTCGGCGATGTTGCAGGCCTTGATCTCTGCCGTCAGATAACAATCTGCCAGGCTGGGGAATAAAAAAAGGGTTCCGAACGGAACCCTTTTTTGTTGCTTATTCGGCTGACCTGTCTAGAAATCCCCACCGGTAATTTCATTATAGATACGACGGGCATTGTTTTTTGCCGCCTGATCGAAAACCGGACGGTCCTTATACATCGACTGATCGACGTTTTCCGCATCCTTCAGGGTGCCCCCCTGATCAACGATTGCCTGAATCTTCTTCTGCAGGTAACGGAAATAATCATAAGTCTGCTTTTTCACCGTCGCCATATCGGTCGGCGTACCGTGACCCGGCACCACCGTGACATCATGGGGAATCTGACGCATCATATTTTC
>JAWVWZ010000287.1:0-2385 GCA_033723505.1 Hydrogenovibrio sp. | reverse complement strand
ATGGCTTCTGTGGCGAAGCATTTTCCGGGGCATGGTTATATCCAGGCGGATACGCATCTGGAAGTGGCCGTGGATGAGCGCACTTTTAATGAGATCGCCCAGCATGATCTCCAGCCGTTTTTGAAGTTGATCGAACATAACCTCGAAGCAGTCATGCCGGCTCATGTCATTTACCCGAAAGTCGATGCCTTGCCTGCCGGATTTTCCAAGATCTGGTTGCAGGAGGTGCTGCGCAAACAGTGTCATTTCGAAGGGGTCATCGTCAGCGACGATATGTCGATGCAGGCGGCTGTGGCATTCGGCGATGTGTCCAAGCGCGTGGCCTCCGCACTGGAAGCCGGGTGTGATCTGGTCTTGGTCTGTAACGATCTGGCTGCCGCCGATCAGGTATTGGCGTCGGTTGATTGGCAACCGGGTGCCCTGTCTCATGCGCGTCTGATTCGGATGCATGGCAAACCGCATATTGCATACGAAAACCTTCATCGCGATCCATTGTGGCAATCGAGAGCCCATGCGGTGGAACGTTTTATCAATGAATACAATCAACAAGGATTATTGGGATGAGTGTCCAACAAGTCGTCGACCAAAGTAATATCATCAGTACACCGGCGATGGATCAGAGCCGGACGTTGTTTGAGGATCTGACATCCGCCGGATTTTCCGAACTGATCCGGATGTTTCCCGATGCCTGGGTGTATGTCTCCGGGTTGTTTGGAGGTCAGGTTTGGGTCTTGATTCTATGTGTGATTCTTGGCATCACCTTTATTGCCGATTTCACGCTGCGCTTTTCTACGGCCAAGCTGGTGCGTTATTTGTCTCGCCACGATAAGGACTTTTTGCAAAGCTTCTTTTCCGCACTGAAATCACCGATTTCATTCTATATCTGGTTGTCGGGTTCGGTGTTTGCACTTAATACGATTATCCTGACCTTCAAATTCAAATTTTTCGTCGATTTGATTCCTTATATCAACGGTTTCAAATCGTCGTTAGCTGTGATTGCCATCGCCTGGTTCGCAATTCGTTGGGTTCAGCGTATTGAGATTTATTTGAAACGTCTGGAAAAATCCGCTGACAATAAATGGGATGACGTTACGGTTGAAGCGCTGGCCAAGATTTTCAAGCTGACGGTATTCGTCATCACCGGCTTGGTTGTCTTGAGTTCATTTGGTGTGAATTTGACCGGTCTGATCGCCTTCGGGGGAATGGGGGGGATCGCCGTCGGTTTTGCCGCCAAAGACATGGTGGGCAATATTCTAGGCGGTTTGATGATCTATATGGATAAGCCTTTCAAAACCGGTGAATGGATCCGCTCTTCGGATAAGGAAATCGAGGGAACGGTTGAATCAATCGGCTGGCGTATGACGGTGGTAAGAACTTTTGATAAGCGACCTTTATATATTCCTAACGGGGTTTTTTCCCATATCGCGATTGAAAACCCGTCGAGAATGACGAACCGCAGAATCAAGGAAACGGTCGGGGTTCGCTATTGTGACATTCATCGAGTTAAGGAGATCACCGAGGATATTCATCAAATGCTGGTCGATCATCCTGAAATTGATGATAGTCAGACGCTGATTGTGAACTTCAATGGGTTTGGCGCATCTTCATTGGATATCTATATTTACACCTTTACCAAAACGACCGTCTGGATTGAGTATCATGCGGTCAAGCAAGATGTATTGTTGAAAATTGCCGATATCATTGAGGGGCATGGTGCGGAAATTGCCTTCCCGACACGGACTTTGTATGTCGAGGACAGCGTGAAGATCGAACAATCGGAAGCGACCGAGGTCTCAAGGACTGCAAAATAGTTTTGTTAATTTTTTCAAATGGTTAAGCCGCTTTTTTAAGCGGCTTTTTATTGCCCTGAGTTACTTAAGGATAATGACTTCGCGTTCCAGGTGGATACCGAATTTATGGTCGATGTCTTCAAGAATCACTTGAGATAAATGCACGATGTCTTCGCCTTTGGCCCCACCGTAATTGACCAGTACCAAGGCATGTTTTTCCGAGACTCCAGTGGTGTTGTTATTGCATTTTCTGCCTTTCCAGCCGGCTTGTTCAATCAGCCAGGCGGCAGGAATCTTGTATCCGTCGTCCAGCATTTTGTGGTAGGGGATATCACCGTGTTTCTTGCACAATTCCTGAAAATATTCTTCAGAAACAATCGGATTTTTGAAGAAGCTGCCGGCATTGCCGTAGATTCTCGGGTCGGGAATGCGTTGCTGGCGGATTTTAATCACAGCTTCGAACACGTCTTTGGAGGTTAATTCGGTTTTGTTTTTGTCGGCCAGGGCTTCTTTTAAAGGTTCGTAATAAAGATTGGGTTGACCGGCATGGGATTTTCGCAAACGAAAGGTCACACGGTGAACCAGCAGGGAATTT
>JAWVWZ010000286.1:0-2389 GCA_033723505.1 Hydrogenovibrio sp. | reverse complement strand
CCGCGGTGACGGCAGGTTGACCGCCTCGCTTGTTCAATAACAGGAAGGCAGACAGTGCCTTGACTTCGGAATCCAACATCGGCATTTTCGGCATATAGGCGATATTGCCGCTGGTGAGCACCCCTTTAACGTATTTTTCCATTCGCGCTTGCGTGATGTCGTCCGGGAAATAGCGTCTCAATGGACGGATGCCGGTTTTGCTTGGTGAATGGCAGTTGGAGCAGTAGACCATGGCAATGAATTGACCCGCCTGGACCTCATTGTCCGCGGTAACGGTTCTCAGGTTGGCCGGAGTGAACGGGTGGGCTTTGAGGATTCCCTCTTTTTCCAGTAAAGGGATTTGCGATTGGATACCCATGCCCGGTACATCGCGACCGATGACCTGATTCGAATAGACATATTGTCCTGCCACCCAGGGCTTGCGCATGGATTCGCGAGCCGTTTCTTCCGGCCAGAGCCCGGCGACGAGAATGACGACGGTCATGCCGCCGGCAAAGGCCTGCACCAATACTTGCGGGCGAAGCATGGTGAGAATGAAATAGGTCAGGGTACCGGCCAAAACGGCGATGATGCTGGGGCCGAAGTAATCCGGCAAACGGTTTTCCATGACCAGCAAGGCCTGATCGGGAACTGCTTTGAGGTATAGCTGGAACATGGCGGCACCGACGAGGGTGGAGATAATCCCCAGCCAACCGAGTTTTCGGGCCATTTCCTTTTTGAAGGCCGGGTCTTTGATGCCGGCGACGACGATCCCCCCGACCACCGCTGTCATGGTAAACATAAAGGCGATGCGCATGGCCATCTGAATAAAGGTGTTGGTGCCGTAGAATCCATTCAGGTATCCTCCATCCTGAAACCAGGCTTCTTTGCCCGGCAGCATCATAAATGACAGAATCCCGACGATAATGACCATGGTCGCCACCGAAGCAATACCGAAAATCAACGAGATTTTCATGTGGGTTTTCTTATCGACTTTGCCGACCAGATAGACAATCATATAGACGCCGACCACTTCAATCACAAAGAACACCCATTCGGTCGCCCACTTCCAGACGAAAGAGTGAATCAAGGCACCGATGCCATTGGGACTGGCGACGGTGGTTGAATACCAGATGCCGGGGCCGGTGATCGAACCGGCGACGTAGGTGAACACCAGCAGGAACAAGCCGTATTTCTTGACGAAATCCAGTAGGTCTTCCCGGTCTTCCCGGTAGGCTTTGTGAGATAGGTAGGCAAAAAGCAGGGCCGCGCCGACGGAGGTGTGGGATGCCAGGACGTGGAAGGTCGCAATCAACGCAACCACCCAGCCAGAACCCAGAGTCGGTTGATACCAGGTTGGATATAGGCTAATCAGATCCATGGGTTACTTCCTTATATGAATACGCAGTTCTGCGTGAAAATCGGTAGCATTTCTATTATGCATGACTGCATTCTATGAGAAGCTCGGATTGCTTGGTATTCAAAAGATTTTATTTATGGAGGTATAAAGATATTTATACTCTATTTAGATCAATGACTTACTTTGGTTTTTTGCCGTTTTGGAATCTTTAAATCAAAGGTTGCGCTCGCTTTGACCTCACCATTGACGATAATCGAAAGGCGGTGAGTTCCAGGATAATGTCGGCGTGTTGTCAAGGGTTTGAAAAGCAGCTGCTTTTCAAAGTGCCGGAGGTTTGTTGGGTATTCGCCTTCGGCAAGCTTGAAGCGTTTAGGAGACCATTTCCCATTGGCTTTGACATAGTCGATGGCGAATTCGATGCGCAGTCTGCCAAGTTTTTGTGCACGAGTCTGCAGCGTGAAAGCGAAGGCGAGAGTGTCTCCGAGGCTCACGGTCGGCGAGCAGATGAGCGCTTCAAGTTCAATATCGGGGGTCGCCCTGTAGCCGAATAAACGAAGCGCTTTCGGGTTTGATTGCTTCAACAGGTTTCGGCAGGCGTGTTTGACTATCCAGTCGGTGTGAGGGTGTTGTCCCAACCATTCATGGGCGATTGACAGGAGCCAATCGGGATGGTCTTTGCCGAGATCGTTCAAATGATTGGCGACGCTTTTCCGCACATAAGGGCTTTCGTCCCGTTTGAGTTGTTCGAGTATCGGCAGTCTCTGGGTCGGATCGCTGAAAACGGAGAGTCGTCTGGCCCAGGGAAGTCTGGGACGACTGCCTTCCGAAGCCAAACGCCGGTGATGTTCGTTGGGCGATTGTGCCCAGCGTTGCAGTTGCCCCCATGTTTGTTCAGGGAAACGTTCGAGAAACGGGCGGATGGCGAATTCCGCCGAGGAATGTTCCGTCATGATT
Source organism: Hydrogenovibrio sp. (assembly GCA_033723505.1). Taxonomy (GTDB): domain Bacteria; phylum Pseudomonadota; class Gammaproteobacteria; order Thiomicrospirales; family Thiomicrospiraceae; genus Hydrogenovibrio. Next base: position 96 of record JAWVWZ010000286.1, on the reverse strand, counting down.
TCAAGTGCCGTCAGGGAAGCGTCAATATAGCTGGGGTGACAGCCGAATGCCTCGATGAAATCCGGAAAGAAAATATACTCAAAGCCTGAGAATCCT
>JAWVWZ010000285.1:0-2411 GCA_033723505.1 Hydrogenovibrio sp. | reverse complement strand
TGCCTGCGAATCAAAGCTTCAACACCGACCATTTTGCCGGTATTTAACTCAATTACCGGCTGATAATACAACACGAATTCCTGATTTTCCAAAGCGTGATGTAACTGGGTCGCCAAGGTCAAACGATGTTGCTGTGTTTGCGTCAACTGGTGCGAGAAGAATTGGTAAGTCCCGCGCCCAATCTCTTTCGCTTTATACATCGCCGAATCAGCATAACGCAGTAACGCTTGCGCATTGGTACTGTCATGCGGGCAAGCACTGATCCCGATACTGGCGCCAATATAGGCCACCTCTTCACCGATGGTGAACGGCTTTGACAGCACATCCAGAATCCGTTGCGCCAGGTTGGCCGGCGTAACGGCCTGCGCCATTTCTTCCGCGGTCAGAAAATGATTGGTTACCTGCATCAAAATAATGAATTCATCACCCCCTTGGCGGGCAAGTAAATCCGACTCTCGAATCACGCCCCGAATACGTCGGCAAACCTCCTGAAGCAGCTTGTCGCCAGCATCATGCCCAAGCGTGTCGTTGATCAACTTGAATTCATCCAAATCCACGACTAACAGCGCCAACGACTCGCCGGTTCGCTTGGTGGTACTGATGGCCTGCTCAAGCGACACCATCAAAGAATTTCGATTCGCCAAGCCGGTCAAAGCATCATGAAACGCGTTGTATTGAATGTCATTAATGGCTTTCTGGCGTTCTTCCTGTGCTTCAATCGAAGCCAAACCAAATGTCAGGTTATCGGTAATTTGCGACAGGAGATGGACTTCTTCTTTCGTAAAATGGCCCGCCTCTGTGTTATAGAAACACGCCACACCGTAAGTTTTCGCCTGATTGGCTAATGGAAAGCATGCCAGCGACTGGTAGCGTTGTTCTTCCGGATGGATTTCCATCTCCGCCGAACGGTCGAAAGCCGAAATATCATTGACGATGACCGGTTTTTGCTGATCCAAAGCCGTATAGGAAGTACTATGGCGATGGTCATCCGAGACGGCCAACTTGCGTAATTTCACCGCCAGGGCGTCATCGTTCCCGTCGTAAGCCGTCAACTCGAAAGCTTTGGCATCTTCATCGGTAAACAAGCCGATCCAAACAAACGAATAGCCTTCTTGATACACAAAATGATGGCAGGCGCCTTGCACCAGATCTTCCGCCTGCCTGGCATTCAACACCAAAGTATCAATGGCATGTAAGGCATGCAAGGCCCGTGAGGATGTTTGCAATTGATCGATATACTCTTTGCGCTCGGTGATTTCGGTCAAAATCCCCTGCGCCGCCACCACCTTGCCATCATCATCGAATACCCAGTTTCCCTTATCCTCAAAAGTTCGAATGGTATGACCGTCCTGATGCACCATCCGAAACTCAAGCTCATATCCTTTACGATCAATCAAAGGCGGATTCAGCGTTTCCAGTACCCTTTGCTTATCTTCCGGGTGCAGACTTTTTAACCATAGCCCCTCTTCCGCCGCCATCAAAGCATTGGCATCATATCCCAAAAGCATTTCTACTGAAGGGCTGACATAGAGCGGCACAAAGTCTTTCAGGCAGATGGTATACAGGACATTCGGAATCGTTTTAGCCACTTCCTTAAAGCGAGCTTCCGAAACTTGCAAGGCCTGTGTGCGCTGTTGCAGTTGCTCACTCATCTGGTTGAAGTTTTCTGCAAGCACGCCGATTTCATCCTGACTGGCGATTTCCAGCCGGGTATCGAAATCTCCCTCTCCGATTTTATTGATTTGCTGGCTTAAACGCGAAAGCGGCCGAATCGTTCTTCGCATCACCGTCACGATCACAAAGGTCAATAATAGAATGGAAAAAATCAAACCGATAGTGATCTGCACAATAATTTGATCCAGCCCCTGAAAAACGCTTTTAACCGGCTGTTCCAGCAATAATCGCCACTGACTGCTGCCACTGATATCTGTCGAAAGTTGTTTAACCACAATCGACAATGCCGGTTCTTCCTGGTGATAATCAAACGTCACCGAGTGCTTTCGGGGATCATCGACTTCTGACAGCGATCGCAATGAAGGGTGTCGATTATCGAGAACATCGTGGTGAGCAGAGGCAATCAACTGACCTTTACTGTTAAACAAATGAGGTACGAGATTCGGGCCGGCATCATCCAAAATACCTTGAATTTGAGACCATCGATAATGTGCAATAATCGCGCCCACAATCGGTCGATCAGTCTTTCCTATCGCCCTTTCTTTCGGGCTACACTCGGCACAGCGTTTATAAATCGGCGCGGAAAAAATCACCGTCGGCTTGCCGGTCAAATCGGATGTCACATAATCGGAATGGTAAACTTCCCCCTTCATCGCCGCGAGATACGCCACATTCGATTCAGGGTATTGAGAAATTTCAGGATGGTTCCGGGTGTTATGAATATGAATGACCTGGCG
>JAWVWZ010000284.1:0-2413 GCA_033723505.1 Hydrogenovibrio sp. | reverse complement strand
TACGTTTTCGCCCAGTGCGGTGACACATAAAACGCGGCCTCCAGCCGTCACGACTTCTCCGGCATCGTTAGTCGCGGTGCCCGCATGAAAGACTTTGATATCGGCAGCCTGGCTGATATCGGCATCGTCCAGACCTTTGATCACATCGCCTTTACGGTAATCATCTGGATAGCCGCCTGCGGCGAGGACCACGCCCAGTGCCGCACGGGAATCCCAGTTGGCGGTGACTTCATTGAGTTTGCCGTCAATCGCTGCCAGACACAATTCCGACAAATCCGATTGCAAGCGCATCATAATAGGTTGGGTTTCCGGGTCACCGAAACGGCAGTTGAACTCCAGAACTTTGACCTGGCCTTGCGGGGAAATCATCACGCCGGCATACAAAAAACCGGTGTAGGGCAGACCGTCTTTCGCCATGCCTTCAATGGTCGGTTCGATCACCTCGCGCATAATGCGGTCGTGGATGTCTCGAGTGACGACGGGGGCAGGAGTATAAGCCCCCATGCCGCCGGTGTTCGGTCCGGTATCGCCATTGTCTCTAGCTTTGTGGTCTTGAGATGTAGCCATCGGCAGGATGTTTTTGCCATCGGCCATGACGATAAAGCTGGCTTCTTCACCATGCAGGAATTCTTCGATTACAACACGTGCTCCGGCGTCTCCGAATTTATTGCCCGCCAGCATGTCTTCGACAGCCGCGATCGCTTCGTCTTCGCTATCGGCGAGAATTACCCCTTTACCGGCGGCCAGACCATCTGCTTTGATGACAATCGGCGTGCCCATTTTTTGGATATAGTCGATTGCTGCCGGAATTTCGGTGAAGACCTGATAATCCGCAGTGGGGATATTATGCTTCGCCAGGAAATCTTTGGAGAAGGCTTTGGAACCTTCCAGCTGCGCTGCGCCTTGAGTCGGGCCAAAACATTTCAGGCCGGCGGCCTGAAAGGCATCTACCACACCCAGTACCAAGGGAACTTCAGGGCCGACAATGGTCAATTCGATGTCGTTGTTTTGAGCGAAATCGACCAGGCCGGATAGGTTGTCGACGGCAAGGTCGACATTTTCCAGTTTCGGTTCCAATGCGGTGCCAGCATTTCCGGGCGCCACATAGACTCGAGAGACCTTGTCGGATTGTGCCGTTTTCCATGCCAAGGCGTGTTCGCGGCCACCGCTGCCAATAATTAGTACGTTCATTTTTTACTCACTGTCTTTTTCTTGATTCATCTGAAGCAATAGCGCTTTCTGGTTAGTGTTTGAAATGGCGCATGCCGGTAAAGACCATGGCAATGCCGTGCTCATCGGCGGCATCAATCACTTCCTGGTCTCTCATGGATCCACCCGGGTGAATCACCGCGGTAATACCGGCTTCAGCCGCCGCGTCGATACCGTCACGGAACGGGAAGAAGGCATCGGACGCCATCACGGAACCGGGGACTTCCAGTCCTTCATCCGCCGCCTTGATTCCGGCGATTTTCGCAGAATAAACACGGCTCATTTGGCCGGCGCCGACGCCGATGGTCATGCCGTCTTTCACATAGACGATGGCATTGGATTTGACGAACTTCGCCACTTTCCAGGCAAACATCAGATCCGCCATTTCCTTTTCACTCGGTGCACGCTTGGTGACGACCTTTAAGTCTTCCTGCTTGACGGAGCCAAGGTCTCTGTCTTGTACCAGAAGACCGCCTGTCACGCGCTTATAGTCATAAGCCGGTTGTTGCTCGCCCAGTTCGCCACAAGCCAATAAACGGACATTCTGTTTTGCCGAGACGACGGATTTCGCTTCGTCGGAAACGCTTGGTGCAATAATGACTTCGACAAATTGACGATCGATAATTGCCTGTGCGGTTTCCGCATCCAACTCGCGGTTGAAAGCGATAATGCCGCCGAATGCCGAAGTGGGATCCGTCGTATAGGCTCGATCGTAAGCTTCAAACAGGCGCGAACCGGTCGCGACGCCACAAGGGTTGGCATGCTTGACAATGACGCATGCCGTGTCGTCGAAGGTTTTCACCAGCTCCAGTGCAGCGTCGGTATCAGCGATGTTGTTGAAAGACAGGGCTTTCCCCTGAATCTGTGTTGCCGTTGAAATCGACGCTTCGGAAGGTTGACGTTCGGTATAGAAAGCGGCAGCCTGATGCGGGTTTTCACCATAACGCATGCTTTGCTTTTTGACATATTGCGTGCTGTAAGTACGGGGGAACTTATCGTTTTCATCTTCAGCGAACATGGTGCCGAAATAGTTGGCGATGGCGCCATCATAACGAGCCGTTTGCTCAAACGTTTTGATGGAAAGGTCGAAGCGTGTCTCGTGGGACAACTGTCCTTGGTTGGCTTTCAGTTCATCCAGAATTCGGCCATAGTCTGCCGGATCGGTGACGACAGCCACATCTTTATGGTTTTTGGCGGCCGAACG
>JAWVWZ010000283.1:0-2431 GCA_033723505.1 Hydrogenovibrio sp. | reverse complement strand
TGCCGCCCATTTATACCACGGCAAGTGATTCAAACACAGGAGAAGTCGAATGAGCGACATCAATGATCTAAATGCAAAATCTGCCAGGCTGGGGGATTTTATCTGGAGTGAAACCGTTCCCGGCGGTGCCCACTGGTCGGGTGTGATTCGTCGCGGCACGGTGTTGCGATTGACCGATTTGGAAGGCGGCGCCAATGTCTCGATGCTGATGAACAATCTGGAAGTAAAAAACGAACGTTACAACATGCCTGATACCCTGAAGGCCCAGAAAACGGCTTTCTTGACCGCACCGAATATGTGTTTCAGCGACATGGGGCGTGTCATGTGTTCGATTGTCGCCGACACCTGCGGGTGGCACGATACGATCGGCGGTGTCTCCAATGCGGCGATGGTGCACCGTAAATACGGTGACAAAACCTATCAGCAAGCGCATAACGATTATTTCAAGAACGGCTACGACAGTCTGATCAATGAGTTGGGCAAGTGGGGACTGAATGCCAGCGATATGATGCCCAATATCAACTGGTTCAGTAAAGTCCGAGTTGAAGATGACGGGGCCATGACCTTTGTTCCTAATAATTCCAAGGCGGGTGACAGTGTCTACATCCGTTTTGAAATGGATTCGATTGTCTGTCTGTCCACCGCTCAGCATCCGTTGGATCCGAACCCGGAATATGCGCCTAAACCGGTCGCCTTGAGTGTGTTTAAAGCCGCGCCGGTCGCGCCGGATGACCCGAGTCGTCTGCATCGTGCCGAAAATGAGCGCGCTTACTACAACACCAAAGTTTATTATGGAGAAAATCCGAATGTCTAATACAGCAGTCTCTTCAAAACCCGAATTTGATGAAAGCCGTATTGTCTACCGAGAAGTGGTGGAAGCCGGCGACCCGTGGATGCATGAAGTCAAAGCGGGGCAATATTTCCGCATCGTCGACCTGGAAGGAAATCAGGCGGTCGATACCTTGTTTTATAACGCCAAAGATCATAGTGAGCGCTATTCCGCGACCGATACCATCCGCGAGCAGGGCAATATTTATCTGACGACCGGCAGTGTGTTGCAATCCAATCTGGTGAATCCGATGTTGACCATTGTTGACGATACTTGTGGACGACACGATACGATCGGCGGTGCTTGTTCGGCGGAAAGTAATACCGTGCGTTATGCCATCGAAAAACGTTCGATGCATTCGTGTCGGGATTCTTTTCTCAATGCCTTGGGGAAATGCGAGTGCCATGCCGACAAGCCGATGACCAAGGGGGATTTGTCGAGCAACATCAACTTCTTTATGAACGTACCGGTCTCGCCGGATGGGCATTTGGATTTTGACGACGGAATTTCCGCTCCAGGACGTTATGTCGAAATGCAGGCGCATATGGATGTATTGGTACTGGTTTCCAATTGCCCGCAGTTGAACAACCCCTGTAACGGCTATAACCCGACACCGGTGGAAATGGTGATTTGGGAATAGGCAAAACTCGAAATGTGAAACGGGTCACCGAATCAAGGTGACCATTCGATAATTTTCTTAGGACGACCTAAGTTATAGATAGACCGATTCAGAACGATCTGAGAAAGGAACCAACTATGTTTAAGAAAGTGCTCATTGCCAACCGGGGGGCGATTGCGACCCGTATCATTCGGACCTTGAAAAAGATGAACATCACGTCGGTGGTGTTGGCGTCGGATGCGGACCGAGCGTCGCTACACGTCCAGCAAGCGGACGAAGTGATTTTTCTGGAAGGTAATGTCGCCACGGAAACCTATTTGAATGTGCCGCTGATTCTGGAGCGGGCTCGTGAGCTGGGGGTTGAAGCTGTTCATCCCGGTTATGGCTTCCTCAGTGAGAATGCCGGTTTCGCCGAAGACTGCGAAGCCATGGGGATTCGGTTTATCGGACCGGCGCCGCAGCACATCCGAGATTTCGGATTGAAGCATACCGCGAGAGATTTGGCGATCGAGGCGCAAGTCCCTTTGCTGCCGGGTTCCGGATTGTTGGATTCGTTGGAAAACGCCTTAGTCGAAGCGGAAAGAATCGGGTATCCGGTGATGTTGAAGAGCACCGCCGGAGGTGGCGGTATCGGGATGCAACGCTGCGATACGGCGGAAGTCCTGTCCGAAGCTTTTGAACAGGTTGCGCGTCTGAGTCAGAACTCGTTCGGTCAAAGCGGGATTTTTCTGGAGAAGTTTGTCGTTAATGCCCGTCATATCGAGATTCAGATTTTCGGGGACGGCCAAGGCAAGGTGGTTTCTCTCGGTGAGCGAGACTGTTCGCTTCAACGTCGTAACCAAAAGGTGGTGGAAGAAACCCCGGCGGTCGGTATCGACCGTGCCCAGGTGGCGGAAATGGAAGCGCATGCGGTTCGCCTCGGCTCGCTGGTCAATTATCGATCCGCCGGAACGGTCGAATATGTTTACGATGCCGATACCCAC
>JAWVWZ010000282.1:0-2431 GCA_033723505.1 Hydrogenovibrio sp. | reverse complement strand
CGGTTCATTCTTGAGCACCATCTCGACCTCATCGGTCATCAATGCCATCAAAACTCGGTATTCGCCAAAGATTTGGGTGCTCATCGCATTGCGGGCGACCTTGACATCCGGATAGGTTTCCAAACGATCGATAAAATCGATAATCGGCTGACAATACTCTTCCTGTAACGGATACATGGAAATTTCGATTGATGCTTGCATGCTGCTTCCTTTTTTAAATCTCGTTCAGCTTAAAAGTAAACTCGTGCGGTCATGCCGAACTGTCTTGGGTCGCCTAAACGGATATATTGTTTTTTCGTCCAGGTAGGGTCGTTGGCAAAGAAAAATCCTCGCGTGGCATAACGCTCGTCTGTCAGGTTTTTTCCCCAAAGGTAGACTTCCCACTGCTTGGTTTCATAGCCGACTCTGGCATTAACCAACTGATAGGGCTTGGATTTCGCGACCTCGGAATTACTGAAGTAAAATGCATCCATTCCGGTATATTCTACCCTCGCAAAATAGCCGTGGCTACGATATTGTCCACCCAAAAGGAATTGATAATTCGGTGCATGCGCCTGCTCACGGCCATCAATGGTGAAGGCGCCCGAAGCAGATGTTCCTGTTACGCTGGTTTTCAGCAACCCTAAGCTGGCAAACGTTTTCCACTGGTCATTCACTTGCCAGTCCATTTGCCCTTCCAGGCCATAGTTAGTAGCTTTATCGAAGTTCTCGGTATAGAAAACATAATTTGCACCGATATAGGTATAACCATCAAACTGCGGGTTCTGGCGATCCATATAGAACAGGCTCAATTGAGTCTTCAAGCGATCGTTTGCCAGATGCATACGATGACCGATTTCATAATTCATGGCCGTTTCGGTTTTGTATTTCACCAGATTCGATTTCGACGCAGGCAGGCCAGGATTGAAGCCGCCTGCTTTATAACCTCGTGCCACCGAAACATAAGCCGATTGATGCGACGTCAGGGTTCGCGTCAAACTGATATTGGCACCGAACAAGTTCTCTTCAGGAGAGAAAGATTCCGGACGATTACTGGTAAACTTCGACTGATGATGTTCGACACGTGCGCCGGTGGTTAATACCGTTTTCGGAGAAAAGTGAGTATCGAGTTGGGCAAAAGTCGCCAGCTTGGTGACTTCATAGTCCGTCTGACTATGATCCGGATAAAGCGTGCCGTTGTCATTGAAATCGCTGTCGGTTTTATTCTTTTCGTTCAGGTTGAACGCGTAGGCGCCAACAAGCCAGTCCGTGGTGTCACGGAAGATTCGCGCATTCGGCTCTGACACCAGACGAAATTCCTGACTGACGGTTTTGCGCTTTTTCACATTTTGATAGGTTCCGGTAAAGGTCGTCCCATAATAGCCATCATATACCCAATCACTGTCATACCCATAGACCATATCAGAATTAGCAAGCGTGGTGGTACTGATCAATGTCGCTTTCTGACCGAACCACTGGTACTTGATCGCGCCGGCATCCGTTTTCTGCGTATCCTTCCCCGGCTGGTTCGACAAGGTGGTGAAACTGTTATCCAATGCCCAGGCATCGTAACCGTTATTCAAATCGGCGTGCATTAACGTCAAGTCCAACTGGGTATTTTTGGAGGGGAAGAAACGCAGCTTACCGCGCATATTCAGTTCATCTTGCTTATTGGTATCGTCGCGATGCAAATAAGCGTTGTTACGAAAACCGTTACTATAGTGTTTCTGGATCGCCAAACGATATTGGGGGCTATCCGCTTTACTGGAGAACGGACCACTGGTCATCAATCCGACCTCGGTCAAACTGTCTTGTCCAATGGTCGTTTCCATCATGCTTTCCTGGTAGGGCGTCGGGTCGTTGGTCTGAATATTGATCAACCCGGCAATCGCGGTATCGCCGTAACGTGTGCTTTGCGGCCCCCGCAAGACTTCAACCTGCTTGACATCAAACAAGTTAGACACCATGCCGATACCACTGAAATCGATACCGTCAATCGCCAGACCCACACTTGGATTCGGTGCGCCGGTATAGTCGTCGCGCTCACCCATCCCGCGAATCTGAATATGTCTGGCACGGGTATCCTGCCCGGAATAATTCACATTGGGTGTTTGCAACAGGATGTCGTCCATATGCTCGGCGCCGCGATCCTGCAAAGCCTGTTGATCCACAACGGTGACACTGACCGGAATGTTTTTCTCATCGGCCTGCCTCAAGTCCGCTTCGACTTTGACAGGCGCCAGAACCGTTGCTTTGTCTTCGGCGAAAGCCGAGCCATTGGTCATGGCAGCAAAGATGCTGGCCATTAAGGACACATACACAGGGTGCAGGATTGGGTATTTCATACTTAAGGTTCCTTTCAAAATAAAAGGACAGGAGAGCAGAGCTAAAACAGAAGATCCGGCTGGACCTTCTAAAGAGATGCTGCCTGTTCCTACGCCAGCATTAACTG
>JAWVWZ010000281.1:0-2431 GCA_033723505.1 Hydrogenovibrio sp. | reverse complement strand
TACCCCTTGAATGAGTCAGTGGCCATCTCCCGTTCGAGAGATAAACTCAGAAGCTTACAGTTATTATCCCGAAAAGGGGTCGGTCTCCCGGTGACAGGCTTTGCGCATTCTCCGGACGATGTAGACGACCTGTTAAAAACCGTCGGCGGAGCGCCAGTGGTCATCAAACTTCTGGAAGGCACTCAGGGCGTCGGGGTTGTTCTCGCAGAAACGCATTCTGCTGCCGAAAGTGTTATTCAGGCTTTCCACGGGCTGAAAGCCAACATTCTGGTTCAGGAGTTTATCAAGGAAGCCAAAGGGGCTGATATCCGCTGTTTTGTGGTCGGGGGTAAGGTAATTGCCTCAATGAAAAGGCAAGGCAAGGAAGGAGAATTCCGCTCGAATCTACATCAGGGCGGCTCCGCGACCTTGATCCGTATCACGCCGGAAGAACGCGCAACAGCCATCAGAGCGGCCAAAATCATGGGGTTGAATGTCTGCGGAGTCGACCTGCTTCGATCCAACCATGGCCCGGTGGTCATGGAAGTCAACTCTTCTCCCGGACTAGAAGGCATTGAAAACGCTTCCGGTAAAGACATCGCTGGAATGATGATCCAATTTATCGAGAAAAACGCAAAACCCTATCATACCCGTACCAAAGGCTCAGGCTGACCATGAAAAATAAAAATCGTCCCATTACCATCGGTGGCGTCACCATTCAACCGGGAGAGCGCAAAACGGTTGATCTGGTTGTCGGAAAACTCTATACCCATAGCGAACTCACCATGCCGGTACAAGTCCTTTGCGGCAAACAGGCCGGACCAGTACTGTTCGTCTGTGCGGCCATACATGGAGATGAACTGAATGGCGTGGAAATCATTCGCCGCCTGTTGAAGGTTAAATCTCTCAACCGCCTGAAAGGCACCTTAATTGCCGTACCGATCGTCAACCTTCACGGCTTTATTCACCATAGCCGCTACCTGCCCGATCGACGAGATCTGAACCGGAGTTTTCCTGGGTCGGAAAAAGGCTCCGTCGCAAGCCGCATGGCGAACCTGTTTTTGAATGAAGTGGTCAATCAAGCCACTCATGGGATTGACTTGCATACCGGCGCGATCAATCGAACCAACCTCCCGCAAATCCGTGCCAATCTCGATGACGATGCCACAATGAAAATGGCGCAGGCTTTCGGCGCGCCTTTGATGCTCAATGCTGACATGCGGGAAGGATCACTCAGAGCCGCAGCAATCAAAAAAAATATCCCCATGTTGCTCTATGAAGCGGGAGAGGCTTTGCGATTCGATGAGGTTTCGATTCGTGCCGGCGTCAGAGGCATCATTAATGTGATGCGAGAACTCGGCATGGTGGCGCAATCCCGTCGAAAAACAGATGCCCGTAAAAAAACGGTGCTTGCACGTTCAAGTTACTGGATTCGAGCGCCGCACAGCGGCATTTTCCGATCCGTTATTCAGGACGGTGGCAGAGTGATTGCCAACGAAACCTTAATGGGGGTGATTTCGGACCCATTCGGTGAGTCGGAAATCGAAATCTACTCCCCCAGAAGTGGCGTGATTATAGGACAGATGCGTATGCCGCTGGTGAACGAAGGAGAAGCACTCTACCATGTTGCGCAATTCGCGAGAGGGGATATCGCGGCGGAGACCGTCGATGGCTTTCACGAAGAAATGTCCAGTGATGACGACTGGCCATACCTTTCAGATGATCCACCAGTCATTTAACCGAACGACATCTTAATTCACAAGGATTCACCATGAATGACTTACCACTTTTCCAGATTTTATTGACTGTGGCTTCGGTGCTGGGGCTCGGCATTTTCAACTGGGCGAGTCGCAAGGCGCTTTTAACCTTGGGCCTGCGGAAAAATGTACCGGAAATCCGTGTCACCCATATCCGCAAATACTTCAAAATCATCGCCTTTCTGACAACGGTGATTTTGATTCTAACCATCTGGGGGGTCGACTATCGCGGGTTATTGGTTTTTGCTTCTTCTATCCTGGCGGTATTGGGGGTGGCGCTGGTCGCGCAATGGTCCATTCTGTCGAACATCACAGCAGGGGTGATTATTTTCTTCGCCTTTCCTGTCAGGATCGGCGATGTGGTGGAAATCATCGACGGCGCAAATGCCATTACCGGCAAGATCATCGAAATCAATATCTTTCAGGTCATTTTACGCAGTAAGGACGATACGGTGGTCTCCTATCCGAACAGTTTGATCCTGCAGCGCCCGATTCGAAAAATTTCCGATGCCTCGCCTAATGAAAAATCCAGACAAAACACCATTCGGTCTCGCTTGAAAAAAGACACCTGAAGCAACGGCAAAAAGCCGTCAACGACGGCCTCCCGGGCTGTTTTGGCGCATATCGTTCATCTCCTGAACCTGCTCATTTTGTTGCTGAAGAATCTCGCGCATCTCCATCATATCTTTTTGATG
>JAWVWZ010000280.1:0-2447 GCA_033723505.1 Hydrogenovibrio sp. | reverse complement strand
CCGGCATCCATGAATGCTTTGGCCTGCTGACCAAGTTCAGTGCCGGCTTTAATCGCTGCACGCAACATATCTCCGGTCGAGATTTGTGGGATATTGTACTGCTTGGTCAGAAATTGGGCCTGGGTACCTTTTCCTGCGCCGGGAGCGCCTAACAAAATGATTTTCATGCGATTTCCTTTATTAATTTTTGGCTGTCGGATTAAATTCCGGGTATTTTATCATAGACCTGTTCAAGGGTCTCATCGAAGCGGCTCCCCTGCCTGGCAGAATTTGAATCGAGGTGTTAAGCGTGGAGAAGATGCTGGATAAGGTTCAAGGCCTGGGTTTGATAACCGCCACCGAAGAGATTGAAGTGGTTGAGAATGTGGTAAAGATTGTATAAGGGTTTACGCTGTGCATACCCCGGATCAAGCGGGAAGACTTCTTCATATCCTTGATAAAATTCACTTGAAAACCCACCGAAGAGTTCGGTCATTGCCAAGTCGGTTTCGCGATCGCCGTAATAGCTGGCGGGGTCAAAAAACACGGCTTCTCCCGTCGACAGGAATCCGCTATTGCCGCCCCATAAATCACCATGTAATAAAGACGGTTCCGGTTGGTAGTGTTCGAAAAATTTCGGCAAAACCTCGATCAGGCGATGACCGAGTTCGATAAGTTGATCAGCCCCGCCGTTTTCATGAGCCAGCGTGAGCTGTGGCATTAAACGTTGCTGGGCGTAAAACTCGACCCAGTCAGACGACCAGTCATTGCTTTGCGGTGTATTGCCGATATAGTTGTTTTCATACCAGCCGAAACGTTTCTGTTGTTCAACTTGATGGTGTAAGAGAGCGAGGTCTTTACCACGCAGGGTATCGTCGCCACGGTGAACAATTTCCAGATAATCCATCAACAGCCATGCGCGCTTTTCGAAAATGCCGGTCGCGATGGGGTTGGGAATGTTTATCACGAGCGTTTCGGCCAGCGTTTTCAGGCTGTTCATTTCCGTTTGGAACATCGGCGCTGCAGCCGCATGGTTCATTTTGAGAAAGAAAGACCCCTGCGAGGTTTTTAAATGAAAAGCCTGGTGAATGTCACCGCCGCCGACAGGCGAAGCGGTTTCGATATGAAGGTCAAGATCAAACTGGGTTTGTAGGGTTTGGGAAAATGCTTGCCAGTTCATATCGCGTCCGCTCCCGCAGGGTTATTGGAAAAGTTTTTGTGTCATCTCTTCAATGTTTTGCTCGGAGACCTTCGGAACCTTCGGAGCATAAGCTTCCCTGAAGACTTCGAAGAACGCGCCCGGCGTGTCCGCCGGTACGGCGTTGCCTGTGGTTTTGTCTATCGGAACATTGACCAACCCGCTCGGAATGGCGAAAGGCACATTCGGGTAAGGCTTCAATGCCTCTTTCATATAGTTGATCCAGATCGGCAGTGCCGCTCGTCCAGCATATTCAGATCGTCCCAAGGTTGTCGGCGTGTCAAAGCCGACCCAAACCGTGGTGGCCACATTCGGATTGAACCCGGAGAACCAGGCGTCTTTCTGGTCGTTGGTGGTTCCGGTTTTTCCGGCAATGTCTTTGCGATGAAGTGATCGAGCCTTTCTGGCGGTCCCATGGTTGATGACGTCCTGCATCATGGTCGTCATGATGTAGCTGTTTTGCGGCGTGATCACTCGCGGCGCATTGGTCGGATCATCGGCTAGGCACTGTACTGAACAGGCTTTTTGCGGTTCCGCCTGATAGAGGATGGAACCATTGAAATCCTGAACTTTGTCGATCACGAACGGTTTGATCAGATAACCGCCGTTGGCGAAGGTCGAGTAGCCTCTAACGACTTCCCACGGCGTTAACTGTACCGACCCGAGGGCCAGAGACAGGTCTTTATGGGCATCAAGTTGTTCCGCCGGAAAACCGAAGCGCTTGATATAGTCGATGGCGTAAAGAATGCCCAAGTGCTGTAACAAGCGGATGGACACCAGGTTACGGGAGTGGGTCAATGCCACTCTCAGACGTGTCGGTCCATAGAAGCGCCCGGAGTAATTTTCTGGGCGCCAGGTGTCTTCCAGCGCCGCATCATGAAACACGACAGGCGCATCGTTGATAATGGACGCGGCGGTCATCCCTTTTGCCAGAGCGCTGGAATACAGGAAAGGTTTGATATTGGACCCCACCTGCCGTTTCGCCTGCAATACCCGGTTGAACTTGCTGCGGAAGAAGTCATAACCGCCGACCAGAGCTTTGATGCTGCCGTTGTTGGGGTCAACGGAAATCAGTGCCGCTTCGGTTTTCGGGTTTTGTGCCAATTCCCAGCGACCGTCTTCTTCATGTTCAAGGTAAATGGCATCGCCCACCGTGATGACATCGGTGATCTTTTCAGGCTTATCGCCGGTTTTGTTGACGTTGATGTACGGGCTTGCCCATTCCATACTGTCGAGCGACAAGGTAATCACGTTGCCTCTTTCCATCAGT
>JAWVWZ010000279.1:0-2456 GCA_033723505.1 Hydrogenovibrio sp. | reverse complement strand
GGCTTTCTGTTTTAACCGAAAGAAGTCTTAAGTTAGAAATCTTCCCACTCATCTTCCCCACCGGAAGAAGCTTTCGGAGCCATCGTTTTCGGTTCCGATTTCACAGCCGACTGTTGCTCGGTTGCTGTGTCGTGCTTCTCCGAGGACTGTTGGTCACGCTTCACTGAAATTTGCGCCACCTTCTCACCCTCTTTTTTATCCGGCGCTTGACCGGCATTCGACAGTTTATTGATTGACGGTCTGACCGAACTCGGCGATTGATTGGTTTTGAAGAAGGCCATATTCTGACTCAACTCGGTCGCCTGATCACTCATGCTTTCGGCCGCTGCGGAAGTCTGCTCCACCAAGGCGGCGTTTTGTTGCGTCGTGCCATCGATATCACTGATGGCCTGATGTACCTGCTCAACACCCTTGGCTTGTTCTTCAGAAGCCTGAGCGATCTGTTTGATCATCTTGGTAACATCTTCGACGCGGCTGGTGATGGTATTCAATACTTCGCCGGAAGCGCTGGCCAAACGCGTCCCTTCATCGACGCGTTCGACACTTTCATTGATCAGGCCTTTAATGTCTTTCGCCGCATCCGCCGATTTTTGAGCCAAACTACGAACCTCTCCGGCCACCACGGCAAAGCCTCTTCCGTGTTCACCCGCTCTGGCGGCCTCTACCGCTGCGTTCAAGGCCAACAGGTTGGTTTGGAATGCAATGCTGTCAATCAACAGCACGATATCGGAAATTTTATGACTGGATTCCTGAATCGCATTCATCGCTTCAATGGTCTTCTGCATGACCTCATTTGCCTGAACAGATTCGCTCTGCACTTCTTGCATCGCGCCGGATGCCTGGTGTGAGTTATCGGTATTGTTCTGTACTGCAGAATTCATCTCTTCCATAGAAGAAGAAGTTTCTTCCAAAGCCGCTGCCTGTCTTTGAACGCGGGAACTCAAGTCCTCCGCGCCTTTGGCAACTTCTTCGGCAGCGGTATTCACCACATCTGCGGCAACCATTGCCTGAGAAACAATGGTCGACAATTTCTCCAACGACTGGTTAACGGCATCCTTCAACAACCTCAAATCCCCATGGTATTCGTTGGTGATGCTTTGGGTCAGATCGCCTTCACTTTGCGCCACCACCACACGGGTAATGTCGTCCATCGCCTCATTTAAAGCCGTCATCGATGCATTGATACGCGTTTTCAGGACATTCAAATCCCCATTGGCATCGACCTCAACCCGGTGCTTGAACTTGCCTTGACGCATGTATTCCATGACCTCATTGATTTCGACAATGATGTTGTTGGTTTCCGCCATGGCCTGTTGGGCATTGTTCATAATCTTGTAGTATTCGCCCGATGCGTTGTTGTCTATCTGGATATTAAAATCGCCATCTCGCATCGCCTGCATCACCCGAGCCAGCCCTTTAACAACCTGATCGACATTATCGATACTGTGGTTGACGCCTCGCTTCAACTTATCCAAGTCGCCGTGATACTCGCCATTGATCCGTTTAGAGAAGTCCCCGGCAGCAATCGCTTCCACTGCCGCGTTAGACTCGTTAAGCGCATCGCTGACCTGTTCCAGTAAAAGGTTAATCGCCATCGCGGTTTTACCGACTTCATCCTCGCTGGAAACTTCCGCACGGATCGAGAAATCGCCCGAATCGGTAATCTCTCCGGCGGTTTTCTGTACACGGGCTAAAGGTCGAATCACCATTCGATTGACCGCAATCACCAAGGCAATGGTCAGGATAAGAATCCCCAGCAGTACACCGGCCAAAGACAACCAAGCCTGATTCATTGCCGTGGTAATTGGCTGGGAATAAACGGACTTGGGCATTAAAAAGATATGGCGACCGAAAATGTTTCCGGTTTCATCGTAGGCGGGAACATCGACAACCACATGTCCATCTGCGGTATAGACTTCTTGTTTGTCGCCATCCATCGGACGATAAATCTTTTTCAGCTCCTGAACTGCTTCCGGTTTAAACCAACGATTGCTGGCCAAAATATAATGTTTGTCAATCGGTTCGTTGTTATCGATAACCGGCATTTTGCCGTAACGGTCTTTGACGTAACGACGGTCGACCAGCAGCACCCATTCTCCATTTTCATGTTCTTTGCGGAAACTTTTGGCCACTGACGCCAGGCCTTGCACCATCGATACCATTCCGGCAAATTCATCGCCATCGAAAATCGGCGAAATCGACAAAACGCCAACCCCTCTGTCCCCGATGCCCAGCGCACCGAATGCTTGTTTCTTTTCCATGGCTCGACGGACAAATGGGCTGTTGGCGAGATTCTGTCCATAGCTTTTCAAATCCCAGGAACGAATCAAAGAACGTCCGTCGAACGTGATCAACTGCGTGCCGATATTTTTAAAATTGGTTTTTTTGGCGAAACCGGATTTGATCCCGCTGAAATAATCGAATAAAGACTCTCTGTCTTCAACGGCCATGGCTTC
>JAWVWZ010000278.1:0-2467 GCA_033723505.1 Hydrogenovibrio sp. | reverse complement strand
GTAAGGCTTCTTTGGAAAACACTTTTTGAGGGTTGGCCAGGAAGAGTTTGGCCAGTCCGAATTCCATTTTGGTCAACTTGATCGTGCCATCAGGCGTTTCCAGTTCCCGTGTGTCGAGGTTGAGTCGGTAGGGGGGCTGCTCGATGATTTCGTCCAGTCGTTGCTGCGGTCGTTTCAACAGAACTTCAATGCGTGCCAGTAACTCTTCGAAATGAAAGGGCTTGCCCAGATAGTCGTCGGCGCCTTTTTTCAAGCCTTCGACACGTTCCTGCCAGGAATTGCGGGCGGTCAGAATCAGTACCGGCGTCGACAAGTTTCGGCCTCGCAGTTCTTCCAGAACCATCAGACCCGGTTTTTTCGGCAAGCCCAAATCGAGAATGATCAGATCGTATTGATACTCTTCCAGCATGAAGTTGGCTTCATCGCCATCATAGGCAACATCCACCAGATAGTCGGCGTTTTCCAGTTGCGACTTGAGGTTGTCGACCAGCAGACGTTCATCTTCGATTAACAGGAGTTTCATGCTTTTTATGTATCGTTCAGGATTTCAATGCATTTTATTGTAAGGCTTTGTTGGAAGCATTTGCCAGAAAGTCTCAACAATTCATCCCCTACCTAAACAAACACGCCCGGATAAACCGGGCGTTTTTAATCCAGCGCAAATGCGATTAGTGGTGGTGTCCACCGTCGCCGTGGGCGTGTCCGTGCTCGATTTCTTCTTCGGTTGCGTCACGCACGCCGGTCACTTCGATTTCGAAGTTCAAATCTTGTCCGGCAAGCGGGTGGTTACCGTCAACCGTTACGGTTTCGTCCTGGACTTCGGTGATTTCAACCGAATGCACCCCTTGCTCCGACTGGGCTTCGAAACGCATGCCGACTTCCAGGTTTTCCACACCCTGGAACATGGACTTCGGAACCCCTTCCTGAATCAGGTGAGGTTGGATTTCGCCATAAGCGTCTGACGCCGCCACTTTTGCC
Organism: Hydrogenovibrio sp.; assembly: GCA_033723505.1. GTDB lineage: Bacteria > Pseudomonadota > Gammaproteobacteria > Thiomicrospirales > Thiomicrospiraceae > Hydrogenovibrio. The sequence continues at coordinate 1,489 of JAWVWZ010000278.1, read as the reverse complement.
GTGAACTTGTCACCGACCGTTTTCCCTTCCAATTCGTTTTCCAATCCAGGAATCAAGTTTGAATGCCCGTGCAAATAAGCGAGTGGCTGGCCGTTGGACGCATCGATTTGGTTCCCTTCGTTATCCGTCAGCACGTAGTTGAATAGGCCAACTTTATTTTGCTCAAGTTTCATAATGACTCCTGTTTTCATTGCATAAAAACAGTATCATACCGAATTAAACCCGTAAATAGGAGAAAACTCATGCTATGGCTTAAAACCTTTCATATTTTGTTTGTGATGTCCTGGATGGCCGGAATTTTTTATCTGCCAAGAATCTTTGTCCACTTTGTAGAAGGCCAGGCGGCGGGCGAACAGGTCACTCGTTTGGCGATTATGGGGCGCAAGCTGTATAAGTTCATGACGATCATGATGGTGCTGGCCATCGGGACCGGGATTGCGCTTTGGGTTGTGTATTTTCCGCACGCCGGCGGTTGGATGCATGCCAAGGTGACGTTAGTGGTGTTGATGGTGGTTTACCACTTCTGGGCACAACGCCGAGTCAAGGAAATGCAGGAAGGACATCTCGATCATTCCGGTATCTACTATCGTTGGGCGAATGAGATTCCTTTGTTTCTGACCATCGGCATTTTGATTTTTGTCGTTGTCAAACCTTTCTAATTTCAAGAGGGCTGTATGCAGGATTTGATTGAATATCAAGAAATCGAACTCGACTTCAAGCTGGCGCCGAAAACCGAATATGCAGTCTATCTGCATCGTCAGGTCAAACCGTTGAAAATCGACATCACCGGCCCTTATGTGCGGAATGCCACCGGAGAAATTGTCGCGGTCGATGAGCAAAATGCCTGGATTTCGAAAGACGAGGGGAAAACCTGGAAGCAAACACCGTTGTTTGCGGAAGATAAATGGTCGGTGCAGGACACCCATGCGCTTTGTATGACGAAAGAAGGCGTTTTGGTTTTGAGTTTCCTCAATATGGCGGATGTGCATTTTAACTGGATCGCCAAAACCAACAAGCCGACGAAGAATTCGCGCCTGCACCTTTGGACGGTGCGCAGCCTGGACGGCGGCCATACCTGGGAACCGCCTGTGTTGGTGCAAACCGGCTATTGCGGGGCGACGACAACCATGATTCAGTTAAGTTCCGGAGAATTATTGATGTCGGCTCAAAACCTGGATTATGACAACGGCCGCCATTACAGCCTGACCTATCGGTCGAAGGATCAGGGGCAGAGCTGGCAGGCGAGCAATTATCTGGATATCGGTGGTCAGGGCCATCATGGTGGCTGTTACGAGGGCACGCTGGTCGAGCTGACCGACGGGCGTGTCTGGTATTGCATTCGAACCAACCTGGATTTTTTCTGGAACGCTTATTCCGACGACCAAGGCTTGACCTGGTTGACGGTCGCACCGGGCATGGAAGCCAGCAGTTCGCCGGCGATGTTGAAGCGCCTGCAAAGCGGACGTATTTTGATGGTATACAACCAACT
>JAWVWZ010000277.1:0-2478 GCA_033723505.1 Hydrogenovibrio sp. | reverse complement strand
GGCCGGCAAGCCGAGTTTGGAGATGACCGTTTCCACCTTCTGGTTGAATTCCCAGCCATCCATCGCTTCAATTTTTTGTTGGGTTTGATTGAGCTTTTGGAAGTTCTCGTCCGAAGCATCGTCGGCCAGTTCCAAGCTTTGACGATGAAAAGCATCCAGCAGGTCGCCGACTTCTCCAAGCCCTTTGGCAATGATTTGGAAGACCGAGCCGGACATATCGTTGGGGACTTCCTGCTGGAGTTTGGCAATTTTGACACCGTCCTGAACGATTCGGGTGCCGTCGTCCGCTTCCACTAGGCCTTCAATGACTTTCAATAAAGTCGACTTTCCCTCGCCGTTACGTCCGACGATACAGACCCGTTCATTGGGTTCGATTTGAAAGTGAATCTTGTCGAGCAGGGTTTGGGTGCCGTAGCTGAGTTGGATGTCTCGAAGAAAAAGTAATGCCATGGTTTCGTGTCGATTTCGCTGGAATTAAGGCCTGATTTGAGGCGGTTTTAAAAGTTGCATTATACCGGATGTAAGGATCGCTTTGCCGAAAGCCATTCATTTGATGGTCAGAATAACATTGCCACTGGATTGTGTTTGGTGAATCTGGATATGGTAGCGGGATTGCCGTTCCCAGAATTGGATGACTTTCAGGGTTTCTTCGGGGGTCGAGGCCCACAGGTTAAAGATAATGACGCCCTTGGCAGGCTTGAGGGACACCAGGTTTTCGAGAAAACTTTCACGACTGAATGCGTCGGGCATGGCATGTTCATTATAGACGTCCACCAGAATGACGTCGGCGGGGTCGGCCTGTTCGACATATTCCAGGGCATCGGCCTGAATGGGTTCGATTGTTTCACTGTCGGCCAGGTAAAAATATTGCCTGGCGATATCGATGACGCTCTGGCGTAATTCGACGATTCGATGGTGTGCTTTGGGGTACATGCAATGCAGATGGTTGGTGAGGCTGCCGCCGCCAAGTCCCAGCATCAGGGTGGAATCGACCTTGTGCCGCTCGCCGAATTCGGCGACTCGATCCAGCATCAATTGCTGGTATTCGAATGCCAGTGTCATCGGCGCCTGAAAATAGAGTCGACTTTGTTCCACCGGCGAATCAAAATAAAGGCTTCGGGTCGTGGGGGTGTCGATGACCTGTATCAAGCCGAAGGCATCGCGTTCGGAATACGTCAGGGTGCCTTTGACGGGGTGGGAAACCTGTTTAGCCAAGGTGTAGGGCCTGTGAAAACGGGCAGCGAGATCGCCGGCTCATTGTAGCCACCAGAGTCGTGCCTTTAAACCGAAGCTGGTGGAAAAGCCGACTTCCACGAACCGTATTTGTCCGTCTTTATCCAGGATAAAGGTCGCGGGAACGGCTCGGGCACCGAATTTTGCCATCAGGCTGCCGTCTGCGTCATTGACGATGATGTCCGGGTTCATGCCGTTCTGTCGGGCAAAGGCCAAAAGTTGGCTGTTATCGCCGCTTTGGGTGGCGATATTGATGACCGGATAGTCTTCAGCGACCTTTTCGATGCCTTCGCGCTCATAAGCACAAATCGGGCACCAGGTCGCCCAGAATTGCAGCAGCACCGGTTTGCCACGATAGTCTTCAAGATTGACCGGCTTTCCGGTCAGACTGGTCATTTGAAAGTCCGGAGCAACGCCTTCGGCGACATCCCCCTGCATAAAGGGGCGTGCCGCGAGATAAAACACGATGGCGGCAATGACCCAGAGGGTGTTTTGTACCCAGTTTTTGCGCCAAAAGCCGACTGGAGATGATGTGGCGGTATTTTCTTCTTGCATGACGATCTGTTTAGACTTTGACGAACTGTGTTTGGTGAAAATGAAATGCTATTATAGTGCGCTTTGGAAATCAATTGAGACAGTTTTTAAGAAAGGGGCGACATCGATGGAGACAAGGTTTTGGCACGACATGTGGGCGAGCGGCAAGGTCGGCTTTCATCAGCCGGAAGTCAACGACTTTCTGCAAGCTTTCTGGTCTAAACTGAAGGTCGACAAGAGTGCCCAAGTGTTGGTGCCATTAAGCGGCAAGAGTCTGGATATGCTTTGGTTGCAGCAACAGGGGCATTCCGTGATCGGCGTCGAACTCAGCCAGAAAGCGCTGGATGAATTTGTTACAGAGAATCAGTTGCTGGCAGAGCCTGTTCAGCATCGTCGTTTTTGCGGTTATCAGTTGAAGGACATGGTGCTGTATTGCGGTGATTTTTTCCATTTGTCGTCTGAAGACTGTCGCGAGGTGGCCGCCGTTTACGACCGCGCCGCGTTGGTCGCCTTGCCGCCTGAAATGCGACAAGACTATGTGAAACATCTGCTGGAAATCCTGCCCGAAAAGACGCCGATGCTGTTGATTGCCATGGACTATGACCAAAGCCAAACCAACGGCCCACCGTTTGCCGTCAGCGCATCCGAAATCCACCGGCTTTACGGTGAGCATTATCAGATCGAAAAAGTGCAGGAAGAACGCTTTAACCG
>JAWVWZ010000276.1:0-2487 GCA_033723505.1 Hydrogenovibrio sp. | reverse complement strand
GGCAGGGGATTTGGAAACGCTGAAGCTCGGCATCAATAAGTCGCTGGATATCTTGAGTGATGCAATTCAAGACGTGACGCGGGTCGTTGTTGCGCAATCTCAAGGGGATTTGACGAAAAATATCGAGGCGGACTATCAGGGGGATCTGCATGTTTTGAAAGCAGCGGTCAATGCGACTGCCAGCAAATTGCAGGACGTGGTTTCCCAGGCATTGCAAGCTTCAAGTGTGGTGACCTCCGCCTCTCTGGAAGTGTCCAAGGGGGCGCAGGATTTGAGTCAGCGTGTACAGGAGCAGGCGGCCGCTCTTGAAGAAACCTCGGCGACTATGAATGAAATGAATTCGGCAGTACAGACCAATACGGAAAATGCCCAGCAGGCGGCCAAGGTCGCGGAAGAAGTCAGCGGCAAAGCTTCCGAAGGTACAGAGGTTATGCAGCAGACCATCGGTGCAATGAACTCGATTCAGGAATCCAGTCATCAGATTTCGGAAATCGTGACGCTGATCGATGGCATTGCTTTCCAAACCAATTTATTGGCGCTGAACGCGGCAGTGGAAGCTGCACGGGCAGGAGATCATGGCCGTGGATTCGCAGTGGTGGCCGGTGAAGTTCGTGCGCTGGCACAAAAGGCGGCGGATGCGGCAAAAGACATCAAATCCTTAATTGATGAGAGTGTCTCTCGAATCGATAATGGAACGCAATTGGCATCTCAGTCGGGCGAAATGTTGGAAGCCATCAATGCGTCCGTAGAAGAGGTGACCAAAATGATCGCTCAGATCGCCCACGCGTCTTCCGAGCAAACGGAAGGGATCAGTCAAGTGCATCAGGCGATCAGTCAGATCGATCAGGTGACACAACAAAACGCCGCACTCGTTGAGGAGACAACGGCTGCATCGGAAAGCATGAATGAGCAGGCAGAAGCTTTGAACCTGAATATGTCCTTTTTCCAGACAGGTGGGTCGGCGAAACTTCAGGCGCCGAAAAGTGAGATCAAAATGTTGTCGTCTGCCAGTGAATCGACCACGCAAACAGGTCAAAAAGCCCCTGTTGAAAAGCCATCTGATGCGATGAAACCTATGGCGGTGGAAGCGAAAAAAGACAGCGAGGAGTGGGACGAGTTTTAACGGACTCAATCCGTTAAAATGACATAAAAAAAGCCGGAGAGGGCAACCTGCTCCGGCTTTTTTATGGGGGGGACAAAGAGGTTAACACAACTCTCTTAAAACCGCTTTTTCAGCGGATTCGATATTGTCGATATTGACATTGAGGTTGTGTAAACGTCCGTCTTTGATGTCATAGATGAAGCCATGAATCGCCAGTTCCTGGCCTTTCTCCCAGGCTTTACGAACCGCCGGGATATGAGCGATATTGCGCACCTGTTCCACCACATTGATCTCACAAAGACGATTCACTTTGGCTTTTGGTTCCAAGCTATCCAGTTCTTTACGATTGTGATGGTAGTATTTGCGAATCGGGCGAATCCAGTGGTCAATCAAATCTGGATTTGATTTCTGTAATGCTGCCATAACGCCACCACAGCCATAATGGCCGTTGACGATAATGTGCTTGACCTTCAGAACTTCGACGGCATATTGGATGACGGTCAGCACGTTCATGTCACTGGAGTTGACCAGATTGGCGATATTTCGGTGAACGAAAATAGTGCCGGGATCCATTTTGACCAGTTCGTTGGCGGGGACTCGGCTATCCGAACAACCAATCCATAGATATTCGGGAGATTGTTGCGCTTCCAGGCTGGCGAAAAAGCCGGGACGGCTTTTATTGACTTCGTCAATCCATTCCTGGTTGTTGGCAAAAAGTTGTTCTATTGCAGCATTGCTATCACATTTTTCGCACATAGGTGTTCCTTGTTTGGGAGGGGTTATATACATCTTCGCAGGCCTTTTTGGGGCGAGACGAAGAGACTCCGAAAAAAGTGTGAGGCATAAAAAATGCCCGAACCGAGGGTGGTGAATGAAAACGGACCCAAATCACACTGTCTGGTTAAAAGTTTCGCTCAAAATGCTCATTTACCACTGTAAACTGCGCTTTACCCGAAAAATTTGCTTAGTATCAAGTGTTACTTATCACGTTTTCAAACACCCTCTGATAAGGGCATTTTGAGTTTTTTTCACATTATAGCGAAATCCCGCACTTAATGTGTCAATTTCATAAAGACCTGCGGCAGTTGTTCCGGAAGTTTTTCGATATGATCGATCACCGTATAGTGGTGCCCGAAAATATCGGAAACATATTCATCTGCTTTTGGATCCAGGGTGATGCAATAGCTGAAAATCCCTCGATCCTGGAGTTCGCGAACCGCCATATGCGTATCCTGAATCAGCATTTTCGGATCCTTGGTATCGATGTCCGCCGGTTCACCATCGGTGAGAACCAACATCAGTTTTTTCTCGGATTGTTGGGCCTCCAGATAATGGGCGGCATGACGCATGGCCGCTCCCATTCTTGTTGAATAGGAGGCTTCCAT
>JAWVWZ010000275.1:0-2501 GCA_033723505.1 Hydrogenovibrio sp. | reverse complement strand
TTCGTCTATCATACCGTTATAATGTTTGAAAAAATGCCAGGAGCAGTTTGCTCAAGGTGCTGTTTCTTTTATTTGCAAAAGGAGAACTGTTTTGGATCCTGTATTGGAATTTGCCATCAAGATGCTTGAAACCTTATCCGGCTGGGTAAGACCTTATTTATCGGAAATCGGATTATCGATGGCTGCGACTTTGTTGGTCATTTTTGGCGATGATATGATCTCGTTCGTTAAAAGCCAGATCGGTTCTCTGGGATATTTTTTACGATTGACTTTATTCGTACTCTTTTGCGCGATCGGTTTTGCATTTATTACTTCTTTCCTGACGCCAGTCGTCATCGGCTGGTTTGCACACATCAGCAATCTTTGGCTCGGCGTGAGTGTGATTGCCTCCTATTACCTGATTGGCTTTTTAGCCCAACGGAAGGGGATGATTTAATTGAAGTACATTACGCCGGAAGGGTATCGACGTATCAGTGCCGAATTGGCAGAATTATGGAAAGTCAAACGCCCTGAAATCGTAAAAGCCATCGCCGTGGCGGCCGCGGAAGGAGATCGTTCCGAAAACGCGGAATACATTTATCGCAAAAAAGAGCTGCGGGAAACCGACCGTAAAATTCGCCATCTGGAAAAACACTTGAAAGATATTAAAGTGGTGCAGGATAAGCCCAGAAACCGGGAAAAAGTGTTTTTCGGCGCTTATGTCACCCTGGAAAACGAAAATCTGCCAGGCAGGGTGCAATATCGTTTGGTGGGCAGTATCGAGTCCCGGCCCGAGCAGGGCGAAATCTCGATTTTATCGCCGATTGCCAAGGCCTTGTTGGGAAAGGATTTGGGCGATGAAGTGCAGATCCACCTGCCGGGTGGCGAGAAAAAAACTTACCTAATCGTTGAGATCGATTACTGACCGATTGCTTGGCGACGTTTTTGCTTGAGTTTTCGAGACTTTCTATCAAATTACAAAAGGACACATTATGGGCTGGATTATCAAAGATCATTACGAAGATGAATATGATTTCGAATTGGATCGGATGAATTTGGAATCCATGGATATCACCGCATTTTCTTGCCCAAAGCTACGCATTATTGAAGTTCCGGTGGATGAAGATGATACCGAGAAACTGGAACAGGTCTATGAAATTCTGTTTCCCGGGTTATTTGAAGATATGACGGAAATGATGCAATCCGATAACCCGGACCCATACAAAGTGAAATGCTTCTATCGCATGCGAAAGTCCGATTCCCACGAACTTTCCTGAGCCGTTGACTGCCCCGGGCTGTCCCGGGGCATATGTGATTAAATCCCGGTCATCACCAGACAGATGACATCATTTTCGTAACCGTCAGTCACCTTATACTCACGATATCCTTCGCTGACTTTATACCCCACCAAGTAAGGCTTGCCGTTCCACAGCCAGTAAATCGTATCGTTTTGGCCGTTATCGGCATCGAGAATTTCATCAGGCAACTCCAGCACCTGGCCAATTGCCAACTCGGGGTTGGTTGAGGAAAGGATGCTGCCACGTCGATCAACAAAGAAACTGAAAGTAGTTTTATTGATTTGCGGGTTCAGGTATTTCGGTTCGGTTTCCTGCAGCATGGCTTCGAATTCCGGTTTGCTGTCGAACACCAGCGCAATCCCGCCGACATTGCGGTTAGCGTTTTCCCAGTCTTTGACGGCCGCATGATAGATATAGGTGTATTCGTCGCCATAAAGCTCGGTTTTGTGGAAATCGGAGACCACATAGGATTGCGTGTCGCTCAACGAAAGACAGCGTGAAGTGTCATTCGGTCGCGGTAAAACCGTGCCGACCAAGTGGCTGTCGACCGGGTTGGAAACCGCCAACACTTTTCCTCGCTGATCATAAAGCATGATGTTGGTATAGACCGTATACAGCTTATTGATGTAGGTGAGGATATCCGTGAGTTTTTGCGTTTCGTTTTCGGTGATTTCCTGAGTATGGTTGTGCTTGGTCAGAATCTGTCGGAAAGAACTGTTTAGCGCCCACCAGCGACAGTCGTTCGCACGTTCATAGAGGTTGCGGTCCATGACTGAAACCCCCAGAGTGGCGCTGAAGGCAGCCTTACCCTGAATGGTTTGCACCAGAACATGATGTATGTGGTGAATAAAGCTGTTAAAGATTTCCTGAATATCGATGCTGATGTTCTGGAAACTGTCCAATACCGGCAGGAAAGCCTTGACGTCGCGTTTTAGTGACAGGATTTTCCCGTTGAGGATGACGATCAGCAATAGAGTACTGACTTTGAGATTGGTTTCTTCCAAGTCTCTTAAATATAACGGCGAATCCTCCGGGATAGTGACATTGATGTCTTTACCATCGGTTTTGTCGGCGAATGCCACCTGGTTCGACACCTGAACATAGCCATGCCAAGGCAAGCCATAGTAATCCTGGTAGCCGTGGGTCTTGGTGGCGTAGTGTAATTTATCCCCCAGTCGAATCGGTTTGCTGAACCCGTTCGGTTCCACTTGTTTGGCGCCGATT
>JAWVWZ010000274.1:0-2526 GCA_033723505.1 Hydrogenovibrio sp. | reverse complement strand
CGCCGAAATCGTCGATGACTTTATGGAATTCGTGGCCGGTTCGGAATTAATCATTCACAACGCGCCTTTCGATGTCGGCTTCATCAACCATGAACTGTCGATGCTGAAAAACAACCGCTGGGGCAGGATCGAAGACCATTGCGAAATTACCGACAGCCTGAAAATGGCACGCAAATCCTTTCCGGGCCAACGTAATTCCTTGGACGCTTTGTGTAAACGGTTCGGCATCGACAACTCCAACCGAACACTTCACGGCGCCCTGCTCGACTCCGAAATTCTGGCGGATGTCTACCTGGCAATGACGGGTGGGCAAACGGACCTGATGTTGATGGAAGACGAAGTCACCCCGAACCGCCAAAGTGCTGCCGAATTATCGGTCGGCCGCAAAAACCTTCGTGTCATCCGCGCATCCGAAGAAGAACTGACCCGTCATCAGGCCAAACTCGCCGAAATCAGCGAAAAGTCCGGCGAAACCCTGAACTGGTAATTCCTGACACCAGATAGCAAAACGGCCTGAAATATCAGGCCGTTTTTGATTGGCGAATTGAAAAACTAGCGTGCCGTATCAGGCTCCTTGGCAGCCAACACTGCCGCACTCGGCGAAACATGGTCACCCGGCGCCAAGTGATTCTGGATGGCCAGAGAAGGATCTAACCGCACGTTAAACCAGCTCATTCCCCAATGGACATGCGGTCCGGTCGCTCGACCTGTCTGCCCCACCTCACCGATCACCTGTCCTTTTTTCACCAGATCGCCGGTTTTGACAAATACTTTATGCAGATGCATCACCGTCGAGCGCAATCCATAACCATGATCGATCATCACGGTATGACCGCTCAACACCATGTCTTCATTCAAAGTGATTTTACCGTCTGCCGGCGCGTGCAGAGGCGTGCCCTCCGGCGCGGCGATATCGACGCCAAGATGCGGACGACGGGGATGACCGTTCAAAACACGCTGACTGCCATACACCCCGCTGATAATGCCTTGGGTCGGCCAATCGAACCCACTGTCGAAATAAGCCGTCGGCAACTGGATTTTACGGGCCTTCTTCGCTTTGGCGATGTCTTTCCAGATCTGATTCAGAGTTTTTTTATCCGGTGTCACCTTGTTTTTCGGCAACCCATTGATGCGTTGTACCGAATACTTTCTAGTGGAAATTTTCAAAGGCTCCTTAAGCACTTGCCCGGATTTTTCCACCAGTTTCACTTGCTGGTGCGCCTGATCATCTCTCGAAAAGCCGATGATCACGCGCCCCTCTGCATCCGGCTGCAAACGATGCTTCTTATATTCCACGATCGTGCCCGGTGTCACCTTGAGAACGACAAACCCGCCCTGTTCAAGCTTACCCGCCTCGACTTCCATTGCCGGTGTTGCCGCTTGCGCCCAGGCCGAAAAAGTCATGGCACAAGCCAGGCCGAAGGATTTCATCGTCGAAATTTTACTCATTGCTTAATTCATCCATTGCTTGGTTGGCGAGTTCATCCGCCCGTTCATTTTCGGCATGCCCGGCATGCCCTTTTACCCAGGCCCATTCCACTTGGTGCGTTTGAATGGCAGCGTCCAATGCCTGCCATAGATCCTGATTTTTGACCGGCTTTTTCGCCGCGGTCTTCCAATTGTTTTTCTTCCAATTCGGCAACCACTGGGTAATCCCATTTTTAACATATTGCGAATCGGTTGTTAAGACGACCTTACAAGGTTTTTTCAAGGCTTGCAGAGCTTTGATCGCTGCCGTCAATTCCATACGGTTATTGGTGGTGTCTCTTTCCGCCCCTTTGAGGGTTTTCTCATGCTTGCCGGTTCTCAATAACGCGCCCCAGCCCCCAATGCCAGGATTCCCCCGACAGCCTCCATCCGTAAATATTTCAACTTCGTGCATAGATTTCTTTCGTTTGATGTTATTTGTTTTTGTGGCCAACTTCTCTCGACACCGATACTTTTTGATGGGCCTGAGAATTGGCGATAATACGTCCTTTTTTGATCGGCTGCCAATTGGCCAAGCGCCAATTCAAGCCGACCGGCGTCGGAGAGGCTACCCTTTTCTTCGCCAGGACGCAATAAATATTGCCCAGATCGATTCCGATCTTGTCCATCCAGTTTTCCAAGGTCATCAGAAACTGACTGGGCTTGTAGGTTTCGGGATCTTTGGTCACGCAACTGAGGGAACTGTAACTGATCTTCTCGATGTCGTACCCCAAGACGTTAAGCCAATCGACCACTCGCTGTTCCTTAACCAGATTTGCCTGTTTAAAAGCTTCACGATTCTCTCCCAGGCGCTGCCGGACAATCTGGCATCCTAAGGGATTGAAGCCCGTAATCAGCATATGGCCTTCCGGCACCAGCATCTTATCGACCTGACGCAGCAGATGATAGGGGTCTTCCACCGATTCCAGAGTATGAGGCATCACCACTGCATCGATTGCATCGGTTTGAAATGGTAAATAATCAATATCGGCCAGCACAAATTCCTTAAGCAAAGCCGGATCAAGTGCGTCGGGCAAGTGTGCGTCGGTGATCATTTTT
>JAWVWZ010000273.1:0-2536 GCA_033723505.1 Hydrogenovibrio sp. | reverse complement strand
CTCTGGCGCTCAGAGTGATCGCAGTCGATATGATGGTCAAGCATTATGATTTCTCCCATACCTTCAAAACCCTGATCAACGATTACGGGTTGGACAAGGATGAGGCGTTCCGGCTGACGGCACGTGTGTATCGCGGGGGGGGGTTCACCAAGGATTATCTGTATCTCAGAGGGTTGAAAGATGCGCTTCGGCTTCAGAAAACCCAATCCCTGAAAGCCTTGTATGTCGGTAAAACTGGGTTCCAGTATCTACAGACCATTAATGAAATGATGGCGCGCGGTATGGTGGCTTCCCCGACATTTTTGCCGATGTACCTCCAAAGGGATATGCAGCTACCGGCCAATCCGATTTTGGATTACCTGCTGGCCTGCGGGCAAGCGTAAAATCTGCCAGGCGGGGGTTAGGCCTGGTAGACGAACTGGTGGAGATAACAGCCTTTATCGAAAACTGAATCCGGTGTTTTGGAGAAATGTTCGATGGCGTCGGATTCCGATGCGGTTTCGTGGTTGTAGACAAAGATTCCGATTTCGTCGCCAGGCTGTAAAAACCCGGTTTCTCCAAAAGAGGTATAACGCGTCGCCCCTAAAGAAACAATGACTTCTTTCGGGTGATCCATCTGGTGCAGATAGTCATGCAAGGGTTCCAGCGGCCCGAAATCCGCCTGCTGGTTGAAGGTTTCCATGATCCAGTCCAGCAGCTTTTGGTGAAAGTACTGGTAGCCTGTGGTCGGGCTGTCGACCCCATACTGAAGTATCTCACCGTTACGGCGAATCATCGAAGTGATGTGGTAGGCATCCAGTGTGCCGCCCGGTTGAAGGCTGTCCATTTCAATCCAATGTTCACTCAGACCGGTACAGGCTTCTCCCCAGTTTTTCTTTTGGCTGATCTTGGTTGCATTCGGGCGGCGGATCGAGCAGTCGTTGAATGCGCTGAAAGCTTTCGGATGCAGGCCGATGACCTGGTCGCCGTCATATTCCACGTCAAACAGCACGCAGGCTTCCGGCTCCATATGCAGGTTGATGGCCTCGGAAAAGTCGGCTTCAATCCGGCTTGAAGACAGCGGAAAGGTGCCGAGAAAACTATCGGCATCGGGAAGATAAATCGGAAAAATACCCTTGGGAGCATTGGCTTCTTTGGTTTTGACGTTGACGAAGTCGGCGTCTTCGCCGGCTTGTGACAAGTGTTCGGCGAAATTTCCGGCGATGCCGAAGACCGGAATGCGTTTCAAGTGTGCGTCGGTGAGCGTCATTAAAATAAAAGTCCTTGTAGTTTACGACGATAGGCATTGACCAACTCGGGGTGGTCGCTCTGTAGCATTTCGAAAATCTCGATCAGGGTTTTCTTGGCGATGCCGTCACGGTATTCGCGGTCCACCATGAACAGTTTCAGCAGCGTCTGCATGGCCTGTTCGGGGTGGTTATGCAGCATCAGATAGCCAGACAGTCCATAAAGCGCTTCGGCATCATTCGGGTCTTGTTGAAGGCGCTGTTGCAGGGCCTCCACGCTATCGCTTTCGGCGACGATCTGGGTGAATTTGAACAATGCGAGCAGCGATTTCCCTTCGTCGGAAGCTTTCGCTTCGTCGGGCAATTTTTCCATGAGTTCTTTGGCGCGGTCGACATGACCGGTCTGGAAATACATTTTCGCCAAATCCAAGTGGACCCGGAAATTATTGGGGTTGGCTTGAGCGGCTTCCCCCAGCAGTTGAAGCGCGCGGTCTATCTGCTGTTCGGCAAAAGCTTGTTGTGCTTGCTGACGCAGGTCTTCCGATTCGTCCGGTTTCAGGTAAGGCTGTAGAGCCTCCTCGAAAGCTTTGGCGGGTTGCGCGCCTTGCAACTCCTGAACGACCTTTCCCTGATGGAAAACCTTGAAGCTCGGAATGCTGCGAATCTGGAACTGGTCGGCCAGGGTCTGTTGTTCTTCCGTATTGACCTTTGCCAGGATGAAGCGTCCGGCAAACTGGTTCGCCAGCTTTTCCAGCATGGGCATGACCTGTTTACAGGGGCCGCACCAAGGTGCCCAGAAGTCGACCAGCACCGGGACGTGCATGGAGTTTTGCAAAACCATTTCTTCAAAGTTTTCCGACGTGACGTCAATAATCATTGCTTGCATGAAAAATCCTTTCGTTTTGTTGTTATTTTAAAGACTCTTTCAATTCATAAAGTGCCTCAAGCGCCATTTTCGGAGTCATGTCATCCGGATTGATCTCTTCCAGCCTGGCTAGGGCCTTTTCCTGTTTCGGGTCGAGTCCCGGGCCGACGAACATATCGAATTGTACCTGAGCCTCCGTCGGGTCGAGCTGAGTCTGTTCGACGGACTGGTTTTCCAGCCGTAGCAGGTGGCGTTTTGCCGTTTCGACCACTTTCGGAGGAACGCCGGCCAGTGCTGCAACCTGAATACCGTAACTTTGCGATGCCGGTCCTTCCTGAACCTGGTGCAGAAACACAATTTTGTCCTGGTGCTCCATGGCGTCCAGATGGATGTTGACCGTGTTGGCAAACTGCTCCGCCAGAGTCGTCAACTCGAAATAGTGGGT
>JAWVWZ010000272.1:0-2539 GCA_033723505.1 Hydrogenovibrio sp. | reverse complement strand
CCAGGCGGGGGAGAAGCACCTTAGTCATGCAAACCCGAATAGATCGAGTAAAATACCCCCATCATAACTTCAGGAGACCTCCATGACTGTCGAACAACTGATCTCAGCGCTGAATCAACATCCCGTCGAATTCAATGACGTAATGAATGTGATCGAAGCACATTACGACTTTACCCCGACCCGCTTCGTCAATGGGGAACAAGTGAATGAAGCCGATACCAACAATGGTTCCTGCAAGATTTTCGCCTTTGCGCAACTCAACGACCTTTCACCGACTGCCACGCTCAATGCGTTCGGTCGTTTCTATACGGAAGATGTGTTGCAACACCCAGATGGCGAAGATCATGCCAATATTCGTAACTTTATGAAAACCGGCTGGGAAGGGATTCGGTTTGATCAAGCCGCGCTGACAGCGAAAAGCGCTTAACCTGATCACAGCTTAATGCGCATTATGGCTGGAAGCTATCCAGTGCGTTCTTTTCGGAAATCGATAGACTTGGCGATTGACGGTACTTTTCCAGCATTTGATCGTAAACTGCCAGATATTTGATCTTCTCAGGCTCGATAATGCTTTCGATATGAAAGCCATAGGTTAATCCGCCAGTGTGTCTGTCAATGTCCAGCCAACAGACCCGCACCTTGGAAAAATAAATGGTTTGCCCTTCAATCTGAATATAACAATTGCGCAACTGCTCGGAACGGTGGAACTGAAAGGTTCCATCTTTTTTGACTGGAAATGCCAACCCGAATCCATTTCGATTCAGGTCATGGCCTTTCAGGATTAAATTATCGTGATGAAAGCTGAACAGGCAGGGCACACGAAATGAAGACCGGGCATCATTTTTCGTCTCACATTCCATCAGTGACTCCATTTGAATTTAGTGCGTTGGTACAACTATAGAAAAGAATATTTTGGAATGCAATCACTATGCCGTGCTTGTCATCAAATATTCAATGTTCGCAGTGAAATTCCCTCATGCCGTGGCGGCACAAGGGAAGTAGCGTTCTAGAAATGAACTCTCGGATTGAAAGGCAGGGTTTCGGCCATTTTCTCGTAAAAAGACTTGGCCTCTTCGGAATCCGCCGGAGGCGTATGAATCTGTACCACCACATACTGGTTCCCCGCTTTTTCGGCTTTGCCCAGACCGCGACCTTTAATGCGCAGTTTGGCACCGGATTGCGTGCCGGCAGGAATGTTCATCGCCACCTTGCCTTTCAGCGTCGGCACTTCGACCTTGGTGCCCAGCGCGGCTTCCCAAGGTGTCAACGGCAGATTCAGCACCACATCGTCACCGTCCACCTTAAATAGCGGATGATTCTGTAGATCGACTTCCAGGTAAAGGTCACCATTGGGGCCGCCGCCATAGCCCGGCATGCCTTGTCCGCTCAATCGAATTCGAGAGCCTTGTTTTACCCCGGCTGGAATCCGCACTTTCAAGGTTTTCGGCTGATGGGTGAACTGGCCGCCCCTGCCAGGCGTCGGCATCTGTAGCGTCAGAGATTTTTCCACACCATTAATGGCTTCTTCCAGGGAAACCAACACCTTGACGGCCTGATCGTCTCCTTTTTGCTGGAAACCACCTTGAGCGCCTCCGAAGCCGCCATAACCGGCACCCTGCCCAGCAAAACCGCCGCCGAACAAAGAATCAAAGAAGTCGGAAAAACCGCTCGCGCCGCCACCATAACCGGCGCCCTGCCCGCCGAAACCGCCGAACATGCTTTCAAAATCCGGTGGTGGCTGAAAGTTCTGACCATTATGGTAATTCGGCCCTAACTGGTCATACATCTGACGCTTTTCCTTGTCGCCCAGCACTTCATAGGCTTCACTGAGCTCCTTGAACTTGGACTCGTCACCAGAGGGTTTATCAGGGTGGTATTTCCCCGCGAGCTTACGGTAAGCTTTCTTAATTTCAGCTTCCGTTGCGGATCGATCCACCCCTAATATCTCGTAATAATCTTTATATTCCATAAAGCTTGAAATCCTTATTCATCGAATAGGTAATTAATAGGTTCTGATTTTGAAAATTCAAGAGATTAGCCGGAGAACAGTCCGACTTTGATCCGCCCAGGATTCAAAACTCACGGGGCTTTGCAATCATTGTTTCATGCAACCCCCCGTATCTCAAGCAATACTATCAAACTCCCACTAAAACGCCATATTGGCGGTCAGCTTGAAATTACGCCCCATGCCTTGCGCATAGCCTTTATAGGTATCGAGGAAATCCCGGTAAGCGGTATCGAACAGGTTTTCCACAGTCAAATCCATCCGAAGGATGTGATCCGACCATTTGATCCGCGTACCGGCCTGAAATTCCCATAGCCAATAATCCGGCGTACTGGCAAGGCCAAACGGCATGGCATCGAACTGAGAAGACGGTTCGTGCAACCCCGCCGACTGTTTGGCCGCGGTGTATTTCACACCCAGCCCTAAATAGGTTTGTTGAGGCATTTTCCCATCCAGCCAGGGCGAGATGTCGTAGCGGCTCTGTAACTTAAGGTGATTGGCCGGCATCAACGGCAAGTCCCGATGGTTACGCTG
>JAWVWZ010000271.1:0-2552 GCA_033723505.1 Hydrogenovibrio sp. | reverse complement strand
TGCGTTGCTGAATATCCGACGAAATCTGCCGCCCCGAATCCGATTGACCGAAATCGAATAGAAAAAGCTTCAGGGATTGCTGAACAAACAGGGTGTCGGTAAAAGCTGCCAGGCTGGGGGCTTTATCATTGTAGAACAATGGTTTGTCGTAGCCGTGGTCCACTTTCCAGGCATGGATCATTTCCGGCGTGGTTTGTTTAGCACCCAGTTGCGCCCGCGCCATATCATCCGGAGTATTGACCATAAAGAACAAGGCGAAGGTGATCAGATTCACTCCGATCAGAATCGGCACCGCAAACAAGAGTCTACGCACGATGTAAGCGAACATCAGTTGGCCTCCCTGTCGGTTGTTTCCGGTTTGATCACCGCACTGTTGCGCAGACGGTAGGCTCGTCTCAATGGATAGATGGAAGCCACAATCAACAGCAACAGTAAAAAGATCGGCCAGACCACCGGTTGGTTCCAGGCCGACTGCATTTCGGCACGTTGCCGGGCGTCGATACGTTTGTATTTAATGGTATTGTTCGCCAAAGGATTGGCCCAGACATTGTGATACCACTGATGATACAAAGCCAGCGATTTCGGATTGAATCCCCAGGCCCACGGGGCATCTCGCTGTAGCAGACGCACCATTTTATGAATCAAATGTAACCGTTCCGGCGAATTCGGCATGGTTTTGATTTGTTTGAACAATGCATTGTATTCCGGGTTGTCATAGTTGGCACCATTGACACCGGCACCATTGGTATTGATCGGCGCGTTTTCTCCAGCCAATAAAAACAGAAAGTTTTCCGGGTCGGGATAATCTGCATTCCAGCCCCAGGAAAACATCTGCACCTTGGCACCGCGCACCTTGTCCTGAAAGCGGTTATAGTCGGTCGAGCGGATTACCAACTGGATGCCGAGCTTTTCGAACTGTTTGCGATACCAGTTCAACTGCGATTTACTGTCCGGGCCGGTTGCGGCGGTATCGTAATGCAAGACCAACGGCTGGCCGTTTTTATCTCGCCCGTTGGGGTACCCCGCTTCCGCCAATAAGCGTTTGGCGACTTCAATCGATTTGCGCTGTGCATGACCGTTGCGCCATTGATAAACATAGGGGTCAATGCCTGCTTCCCCGGATTCATAACCGGCAACGCCCGGCGGAATGGGACTTTGAGCGGCAATGCCTCGGCCATTGAGAAAAATGGAGATGTATTCTTCAAAATTAATCGCAATGCTGATGGCCTGACGCAACTTACGTTGCTTTTCGGAATAGCCACCAACCACCGGATCGGCCATATTGAACGCAAAATAATAGACCGTCGGTTCAACCACATTCAAGAAGTGAATGCCCTTTTGTTTCATTTCCGGCGTCAACGACAAGTTGCCGTTCGTGCCGATGGAAATAGCCTGGTCGAAACTGTCCGAACTGACGCCCGAAGCATCGTAATAGCCTTGCAGAAATTTGTTCCAAAGCGGCACGCTTTCCTTCTCCAGCGAATAGATCACTTCCTTGATAAAAGGCAGCGGCTTGCCGGCATCCTTGAGCAGTGTAGGATCAGCTCCTTTCGGCAAGCCGTCCGTCGGGTAGGTTTCATGATCGAAATAAGGATTCACCAGCAAATGCATCTGCTTATTGGGATTATTTTCAACCAGTCGATATGGCCCCGTCCCCACCGGATAGGTATCCAAAGTGATATTGCGCTGGATCAAACCCGGTTGGCGGTAAAACGCGATCGCCTCCCACGGAATCGGGGCAAAGAAGTTCATGCTCATCCAGTAGAGGAATTGCGGGTACTTGCCTTTAATACGGATTTTGAACTGATGCTTGGAAACCGCTTGGACGCCTTTAATCGGATATTGGCGTAAATCCAGTTTCGGGTCGGTTTGCGCCAGCTTGGAGATTTGATCCGAATAGGCTTTCAAACCGACGATATATTGCGTCATGGTATTGAGAATCGGCGAATGGTTCTGTTTAAGCGCCATTCGCTTGATGGCAAAGACATAATCTGATGCCGTCAATTCACGAGTGGCCTGGCGTTTAAAATCGGCTGGACGCTGTATGTCTGCCAACTGACGATCCGCCAAATGGCTGTAGAACAGGCTACCGTCGGCATTCTTTACGAAAGCCGGGTGAGGTTGGTAACGGATGCCGGGTTTGAGATCGAAAGTATATTCCGAATAAGCCACTTGACCGGAGTGGGAAGAAACCGGATGGCCTTGGTCGTCATAATAACGAAGCGTGGGCATTGACTTCAGCGTCAAGGGCTCTAGCGTATAGGGCTGTTTCAAATAATGGTATTGCAGCGGCGGCTCGTAAACCTGACTGATAATCGACCACTCATTGGCATTATAGGAAACCACGGGGTCCAGATGTTTCGGCGGTGACGAGAAAGAACTGAATAATATCGGCTCCTGGGTTTCGGATAACGCGTAAGGGCTATTCCAAACGGATTCGGAACAACCGGAAACCGCCAGTAACAACAGCGTTGCTAGAACCCACTTAAAGAACCTTAAAGCTTTAATAAACAATCCCTTAGCCACCTAAATTAGAGCCGATTCCGGCTTTT
>JAWVWZ010000270.1:0-2561 GCA_033723505.1 Hydrogenovibrio sp. | reverse complement strand
TTCGGCAGACCTTTTCAGCGCTATCAATGCTTCCACTGACGCCGGGTTATCGGAATGAAAACAGAGGGTTTGCACTTGACGCGCCTGCATCATCGCCTGACTTTGAGCGACGATTTCCTCGGCGTTCTGGTAGAGGCTGTTGGGTTGACTTCGGGGCGCCAGTTGCCCATCCGGCAGATAGGCGCGGTCGGCGAAGCCTTCCAGCAATAAGCGGATTCCTTGGACTTCGGCTTGGCGACGGTAGTCGGCATCCCTGACACCGCCTTGCAACATCAGCGGCAGGCTCGGATCGAACTGGACACAGAAATCGAGAATATGCTCGAAAATCACGGGATCGTGCATCATGTCCAGATAAAGCGCGCCGTGAGGCTTGATATGGTGCAGTGTCGCGCCGGCCTGCCGGGCGATTTCCTCCAGCTCGGACACCTGTTGATAAAGCGTGTCCTGTAAGGCAGCTTTGGAGAGCGATAAGGAGTGGCGACCGAAATTTTTCTTGTCGGGATAACTGGGATGGGCGCCGATATGAACCTGATGGACACCGGCCAGATCGACAGTTTTCGCCATGGTGTCGCGGTCGCCGGCATGACCACCGCAGGCGATATTCGCCAAATCGATCAATGGCATCACCGTCTCGTCCGGGCAGGGCGTCAGCCCCTCTCCCATGTCGCAATTGAGGGTGAAACTTTCGAAAGCTGTGTTGGTCGTCTGTTCGGTCATCAATTTCGTCGCGCGATGGTTTTCGAAAAAATTCGGCAAAAAGCAGACGGGTTCAATAGTCTAAAAACGGCGATCAGTTGTCGTAAAATAAAGGACGTTTTCGCCGAATACTATGCCGAACCCTATTGTAAAGAATGATATTGTAACCCTTTATGTTTATTCAAGTCGCCGTTCCCGGCCCATTTTTGACGCCATTGGACTATAAATTCGTTTATTCCGACAAGAATATTTTGCCGGTGGTGGGCGGGCGTGTCTGGATCAATTTGCGCAACCGGAAACTGATCGGCATCGTGATGTCGATTTCGGAAACCTCAGACCTGGACGAGTCGAAAGTCCGTGCAATCACCGAGGTGGTGGATGAAACGCCGATTTTTTCCGAGACGGATATGACGTTTTTGAAGTGGGCGGCGCATTATTATCACGAACCGGTCGGCAATGTGATGCAGACTGCTGTGCCGAAACGCTTGCGACAAGGCGAAGCGGTTAAATTGGAAGGTGTGACCGCCTGGCAATTGACCGACGAGGGGCGAGGGGCGCGCAAGCAGATTCGAGACAATGCCCATCAGCAAATCGCGCTGATGGAATTCTTGCAGGCGCATCCTTATCCGGTGATGGAGTCGGTCATCAGCGCTTGTCTTGCCGGTTGGCAGGCACCGATGAAGCGTTTCCACCAGTTGGAGTGGGTTTCAAAAACCACCTTGAAATGCCTGCACGCCTGGCAACCTGCCGAACAGGAAAGACATGCCTTCAATGACGAACAGCAAGCTGCCATTGATGCGGTGCTGGCAAGTGACGGCTTTCGCCCGTTTCTATTGGAGGGGGTGACCGGCAGCGGCAAGACCGAAACCTATCTGGGCATGATTGAAGCGGTGATTGCACAAGGCAAGCAGGCGTTGGTACTGGTGCCGGAAATCGGCTTGACCCCCCAGACCGTCGCCCGGTTTGAAGGTTTCCTGGAACAGCCGGTGGCGGTGATGCATTCCGGGCTGACCGATAAAGAGCGGCATTGCGCCTGGTATATGGTGCAATCCGGCGAGGTGAAAGTGTTGTTGGGAACCCGTTCGGCGGTGTTCACGCCCTTCACCGATCTCGGGCTGTGTATTCTCGACGAAGAACATGATCTGTCTTTCAAACAGCAGGATAATTTCCGTTATTCGGCGCGCGATTGTCTGGTACGCCGGGCGCAATTGGAGAATGTGCCGGTGGTGCTCGGATCAGCGACGCCTTCTTTGGAAACTTTATACAATGCCTTGTCGGATCGGTACGGTTATTTGAAACTGACACAGCGTGCCGGCGGCGCGGCGTTACCGAATATTTCATTGATGGATGTGCGCGGTGACGATTCTCTGCAAACTCAGGCGGGGGTGTCGGCAGGCTTGCGGGAATTGATTGCCGAGCATCTGGCAAATGACGGTCAGGTGTTATTGTTTTTGAACCGTCGCGGTTATGCGCCGGTATTGATGTGTCACGATTGCGGCTGGCAGGCGGCCTGCCCGAGTTGCGACGCCAATATGACCTATCATCACCAATTCCGCGAATTGCGGTGTCACCATTGCGGCTATCAGCAAAAGGCACCGGTGAATTGCCCTAATTGCGGCAGTGAACATTTCGCCAAAATCGGTCAGGGCACCGAGCAGTTGGAGCAGGTGATGCAGCATTTGTTCCCTGAGGAAACCTTATTAAGGGTGGATCGCGATACCACTCGCAACAAAGGACAGATGGAAGCGGTCACCAAACAGGCTAGAGCCGGTGAAGCACGGATTCTGATCGGCACGCAAATGCTGGCGAAAGGGCATCATTTTCCCAAAGTGACGCTGGTGGCCTTACTGGATATCGATCAGGGG
>JAWVWZ010000269.1:0-2586 GCA_033723505.1 Hydrogenovibrio sp. | reverse complement strand
GACTGCTCGGCTTTTTCCAGCGCGACCTGCAGTTGCACGGTCGCCCGGTTCTGTTCCGAGACGGCGACTGAAGATTGTTTATTGATGCCGAGAGGCACGCTGACCTGTGCCACCAACATGGTGTTGTCGGCCATCTGATTGCTCTTGTCGGTCTTACCGCCGACATACAGGTGCGGGTTTTGTTTACGATTGATACGCGCCAATTCCAGTTTGGTCCCAGCGACCGCCAGTTGCTCTCTTAAAGCGACGATTTCCGGGTGAACCGATAAGTCTTGCGAATGTTGTGTTTCCGCTAAATCCTCTGGGATTTCATCGCTGCCAGTCCAGGCGCGGTAGTTTTCCAGTGCGGATTGGTAGGCCTGATCGGCCAATGCCAGTTGTCGTTGGACTTTGAGAACCGATTGTTGAGCGACCAACAGATCGAATTTCGGACTTTCTCCGGCATCGACTCGTTGTGACACCAGGTGTTGCAGTGCTTGAGTCTGCTCCAGATTCTTACGGTTGAATTCGACGGTGACCTTGGCTTTCTTGAGTTGCCACACCAGTCCTCGCAGGATTTTGGACGCTCTCAGGTCAACCAGTGATTGTTGGTTTTCGCTCATGCGGGCATAGTCTTGCCCCAGTTTTTGTTTGGCATCACTTTGCCCGGAAAGCCAAATTGGAAAACCGGCACCGACTTCCCAGGATTGATACCCTTGGTTACCGGTAGCACCGTCGTTTTCATGACGGATGGTGATATCGACATCTCCAGCAATCCAGGAGTCGGCTGCCTGTCGGTTTGTGTTGGCCAGTTCTTGCAAGGCCGCCGTGTTTTTTTGCTCCGGCAATTTGCTGATGACCGTTTCCATCAGATGGGCATAATTTTGCGCCAATGCCAGAGGTGAGGTCAGAATCAAACCACCGAGAACCAGCGTTCTCAGAGGGGAAAAAGAAAAGTGGATGCGTTTTTTCATGGTTTTATCGCCTGTGGTAATCGACCATTTATAAGTATTGAGCACCATGTTAGAAAAGTAAACTGAATTGAAGCTGAAAAAAGCGCAGAAATATCAGAAAAAATAAATTATTTTTTCAATAACAGCGTGACTTGCAGACCGCCAAGGCGGGATTTGGCGAATTCGATCTGCCCCTGATAGGCGGAGATGATTTGTTTAACGATGGACAGACCGATGCCGTGGCCGGGCTGACTTTCATCCAGTCGGAAGCCGCGGTTCTGAATCAAAGCGATATCGTTCTGGGAAACCCCGTGACCATCGTCTTCAATTAGAATCTGAATGCCTTTGGGTTTGTCGCACAGGGTCATAAAGGCTTGGCTATTGGCGTACTTACAGGCATTGTCGAGCAGGTTGCCCAAAAGTTCATAACCATCTTCCTTTTCAATCGGCAGGGTGCCGTTGAGGTGGGCATCTCTTTCCACCGTCAGCTTGATTTTCGGGTACAGCTGGTGAAAGCTTTTGATCAGGTCGGGTAGGTCCTGGTTGAGTGAGAAGGGGCTGATGGCCACCAGTTCGGACGCCAGGCGAGCGCCCTTAAGTTCACGTTCAATCAGGCGCAGGATTTTTTCCGCCTGTTCATTGATGTTCTGTTTAAGCTCCGGGTAGTCGTTGAGTTCCGGGCGTTCGGCCAATTGATAGATAATGTTCAGTGGCGTTTTCAGACTATGCGCCAGATTGGCATTCGACTGACGCGATTTTTCCAGTTGTGAGGTGGCACTGTGGATTGCCTGATTCAGGCTTTGAATCAACGGGCTCACTTCGGATGGATAATCCTTTTCGTCGAGTTTGACCGCTTTTCCCTGATGCAAGGCTTTCAAAGCCTGATTGATGGGTTCCAGGCGACTGAATCCTTTTTGCAACAGATGGCGTTGCAGCAAGTAGAGGGTCATCAGGCTTAGCACTGTCAAGGCCGCGATAATCATATCGAATATACGGATCGTACGTTGGATCGGGCTGTGATCTTCAGCCACGTAAATCTGAACCGTTTGTCCGTTGACCACCGCTTTTTGCGCGCGGATCAACACTGATTGCGAGGCAGGCCCCAGACTTTCATAGACTTCAACGCTTTGATCGACCGGTTTTAAGTACATCGGATAATCTTTCAATGAGGGCGACTTCAGTTGGGTTGTGCCCAGTTTGACGACAAAATAATGGCCGGAATGGACGCGGGAATAAATTGGATTCAGGTTGTAGAGGTCGATATCGAGGTGGTTCGGTGAGGCTTGGAGGTGCTCGATGATGGAGTCGTTGTCATGGTGCAGACGGGTGACGACATAGTTGTCGGTCAGGTGATGGATACTGAAAACCGAGACCAACCAGAAGACAACGAAAATCACCAGCAAGCTGATCGACAGTGACAGGTTGAGCTGTTTTTCCATTGACCTCATGACGGATTTCCCTCATTGACGGGCACGAAACGATATCCCTGACCTCGCAATGTCTCGATGCGCTCTTTACCGAAATACTGACGCAGTTTACGGATATAGACTTCAGTGACATTGCTTTCGCGATCATAGCTATGGTCGGTCACACTTTGCAGCAAGGCTTCTTTGGAAAACACTTTTTGAGGGTTGGCCAGGAAGAGTTTGGCCAG
>JAWVWZ010000268.1:0-2592 GCA_033723505.1 Hydrogenovibrio sp. | reverse complement strand
TTGGGGCACATAGTCGCCACCGGTGACGACTTCTGCAATGTAGTCGCAGTCATGATCGTTCAAGGCTCGTTGCCAAAGATTTCTTTGGGAGTCGTCTAAGGGAGCTTGTCCTTCGATGCCGTCGAAGCCGGCCTGTTTGGCTTGTTCACAAGCTTCATGGATTGGCAGTCTGTTGCCCCAAAGGGTTTTAAAGGTTTTTAGTTGCATATTGAGCCGTTAGGGTTATTCGAAAAAAGCCGGAAATCGATTATGTTTCTGAAAGAAAGCCCAGTCGTGATTTGGCCACAGGTCTGCCTGAGTCGATTGGCTTAAGTGTTTCAGTTTTCGAATACTTTCCACCGCGAGCTGTTCCTGGTCTTGCCAGCATAGTCCGGGAGCGACTTCCTCTTCGATGTTTTCCATCAGGTCGGCCGCATCGCCAGCAAGCAGAATCGGTTTGCCTTTTGGCAGTTCAATCAGCATCGACATGTGACCGGCCGTATGTCCCGGGGTTTCAATGGCGCTGACACCGGGCGTCAAATCGTATTCGCCGGTTTGAATCTTCCAATTGACCGGTAGCTCAAAGTCCGAAGCGAAATAAGCTTCGTCGGCAGGTTCTCGTGCCGCCTGTAATTCTTTGCTGTGCACATGGACTTCGGCCTGACAAAACTCACAGAGTCCTCCGGCATGATCGAAGTGTAAATGGCTGCAAAATACCATATCAATGTCTTCAGACTGCAAGCCTAACACGTCAAGGCGATTGGGCAGGCGTTCTTCTTCCGACATTTCCGGCGGGCCGAACGGAAAGCCGTCATGCTCGTAATAAAACTGGCGCTGATCGGGCTGTACGATTTTCTGATAATCACAGCCGACATCGAATAGGATGCGGCCGTTTGTTGTTTCAATCAAATAAGCCATGATGGGGGCCTTGATGATTTCTCCGTGGCCTCGATTCCGAGTCGAAAGGGTTTTTTCATAGGTGTGGCGTCCGGTGAGAATCGGCCAGAATTTTTTCACTTGGGTCATATTGGACTCCTGATTAATGGGCAGTAAGAAAGGAAACGCCATCGACACCGACGAAACTTTCGCCTTCATCCGATTTGACGTCTAGATAAACCGGATCGCCATTCAGAATTCTCGGCACACGGTAACGGTGGAAACTTTTGACCAGATGTCGAAAAGTCAGTACCTGTTTTCGGTCATCGCCATAAAGTTGCTGGTGCAGTTTCGGTAGCCGATACCAGGGCTGAAGTTGTTGGTCGTGATGAACATTGTGGTAACAGAAGTTCAACACCAGCAGGTTCAGCCAGGGGTGTTTTTCCGACAGCAGGTTGGAATAGGTATTGGCAATCTCGAACTCCCGGTTTCTCGATCTGGCTTCCGGTCCTCTGGGTTGATCCAGTGTTTCAAAGACTTCATAGGTGTGCTGATGCACGTCCATAAAGCGCATGACTGTTAAAAACAGCAGGTAGGCTAAAGGGTAGAGCCAAAGGATATGCCAGGAAATGGAGGCCAGTGCCCAGAAAAATGCAATCCGCGTTAACAGAGCCAGAATCACGCGCGGACGACGGGATTTACGGGTTTCTTTAACGAAAGGCAGAATAATCACCAGTGCGTGCATCATGAGTTCCAATGCGGGAATATAGGCCCATTCAAGCGCTTGTAGCAGGCGAAGGAATTTCGGGTGTCTGGCCAAAATTGGACGGAAGTCGAACGAGACCACATCTGCACGGTCGATGTGATGGCGATTGTGTTTGTTGCGGATATCTTCAAAATGTGAGTAACTGTTGCCGGTGATCCAAAGTAGGATTTCCGCGTATCGGCGATTGTGGTTTTTATCTTTAAATAGGCTGTAGTGCGCTGTTTCATGAATAAGATAGGCCGCGATCACCATCGAGTGCGCTAGCAGAACAACCCCCGCGACGTTTAGCCAGAGAGACTCGGTCAACATCAGACCCAGTCCTAGAAAATAGGTGGTGAGCACATACCCGAACGCCAGGGCGTTTGGCCAGAAAGCGTCAGTATGGCGGAATAAACCCGAAAATAACGAAGTGTGGGTGCTCATGGCAATCCTCCGAATTTCAGTGTCTTAAATAGGAAAAAGGATGGGGGTTCCGCCCCTAGCAGGAAGCTGGAGACGGAACGAAGGAAACGGTAATCAGATTAAGATAGATCTTACAAACCTAATGTTAGGCTGCCATCGAAATAGCTGTCGATGTCCTGAGGCTGGTCATAAACTTTATTGGCGACATTGAAGTCATCCGAAACTTTTGACGAACCATAAATCGAATCCAATCCTTTGCCTTTTTTGAAGGCTGCTTTCGCTTCTTCAAGCGTGAGAATTTTCGTTCCCTTCAAGAAAGGTGCGTATTCTTTTGGCGGCAGACTGACACGTGATGCCATGATTTTAACGGCATCGTCATGCGTTTTGGGGTCGTTGATGTAAGCAACGGTTTTGTACCAGACTTTCAGTACTTTTTCCCAGTCTTTTTTACGCGCAGACAAGCTGGCGGGGTTGACCGATAAACCATCGTAAATCAATCCAGGAGAGCTGGCGGAAGTATAGAAAGCTTTTGAACCCGGGACGGCTTTTAAAGCCTGACCGGAGCTAGG
>JAWVWZ010000267.1:0-2596 GCA_033723505.1 Hydrogenovibrio sp. | reverse complement strand
GAAGGAAAGTTCCCGACTTGGCTTGCGCCGGTGCAGGTTGTGATGGCTTCGATTTCCGAAGTTCATAACGAATATCTCGAGAATTTTGCAAAAAAATTGAAAAAACATGGCTTTAGAGTCGAAACAGACTTGAGAAATGAGAAGGTTGGGTTTAAAATTCGCGAGCATACCCTTCAACGTGTCCCTTATATTTTAGTGGTAGGGGATCAGGAAATGGCCGAGGGGACGGTGAATGTCCGTGCCAGAGGCGGCAATAATTTGGGCAGCTATTCTTTTGATCAGTTGCTCGATTTGTTGTCAGACGACATTGCTCGGCTAGGAAGAGTGTCGAACTAATTAGGTTACTAAGAGGATAAAATCATCGCAGTTAGAAGAGGACGTGGTAGACCACAACAACCGGAAGCCCCTAAAGATAGAATCAATGAAGCCATTACTGCAGTCGAAGTGCGCTTGATCGATGCGGATGGTGAACAGAAGGGCGTTGTTTCACTTGAAGAAGCCCTAGAGGCTGCGAGAGACGTAGAGCTTGACTTGGTCGAGATTACTGCGAAATCCAATCCGCCAGTGTGCCGGATTATGGATTATGGTAAGTATCAATACCAGAAACAGAAAAAAGCGCACGAAGCCAAGAAAAAACAAAAGCAGGTTCAGGTCAAGGAAGTCAAGTTCAGACCGGGAACGGATATTGGGGATTATCAAGTCAAATTGCGCAATGTCGTCAAGTTCCTGGAAAATGGCGACCGCGTAAAAGTCACCATTTGGTTCCGTGGCCGTGAAATCACCCATAAAGAATTGGGGATGGACATGCTTGAGCGTGTGCGCAATGATTTGCAGGATATTGCGACCGTCGAACAGATGCCTAAGATGGAAGGTCGTTCATTGCAAATGATGATTGCACCGATCAAAAAGAGTTAACAGATTTAAAGACTCGGCTCAGTAGAGCCGGTCCAAGCCAAACCTTCCGGTTTGGTACAAAAAAACAATAACTGGGGCGGTTTTTTACGTTACCGGTGCAGCTCACTCAGTGCTGTTTATTGTAAGCGTTCCTGATCCGATAGGAAGGAACACCTTTAGAAACTGATGGATAACAACGAATCGAAAGTTTCGCTCTGTTATTCTCTCAATGGAGTTTTAGCAATGCCTAAGATGAAATCAAATAAAAGTGCCCAAAAGCGCTTTAAAAAAACCGGCTCAGGCGGGTTTAAATGCAAACAATCGCATCTTCGTCATATCTTGACCAAGAAGTCAACTAAGCGTAAGCGTCAACTACGTGCTGCAAGCATGATTCACGAAAACGATGTGGCAATGGTTCGCCGCATGCTTCCATACGCGTAAGGAGATTGACACATGGCAAGAGTTAAAAGAGGCGTCATTGCGCGCAAAAGACACAATAAAGTACTAAAGCAGGCAAAAGGGTATTACGGAGCTCGTCGTAAAGTTTTCCGTGTTGCCAAGCAAGCTGTTATCAAAGCCGGTCAATATGCATATCGTGACCGTCGTCAGAAAAAACGTCAATTCCGTCGTCTATGGATTGCCCGTATCAATGCGGCAGCTCGTATCAACGGTATGACATACAGCCGTTTCATTTCTGGTTTGAACAAAGCCGGAATCGAAGTGGATCGTAAAGTTTTGTCTGATATTGCAGTTCATGATGCTGCGGCTTTCTCTGCAATCGTAGAAAAAGCAAAAGCTGCTTTAGCTTAATATTGATCGCACGTTGAAAAAGGGGGCTTAGAGTCCCCTTTTTTTTCTGATTATATTTCTAAAACGACTCAATCCTGCCTTTGAGTATTTTTATAAATGCAATCTGCAACGCTGTAGACGCAATCTAATTTCTATTCTATTTAAGGATCTTTAAGATCATGCAACAACAACTGCAAGAGATAATTGCACAGGCCAAGAGTGCCGTCCAGGCGGTGACCGAGTTGGCTCATTTGGATGAACTGCGGGTTCAATACCTCGGAAAGAAAGGGGAGTTGACCGCCATGATGAAAACGCTCGGTCAGCTTTCCGCTGAAGAGCGTCCGCAAGCCGGGCAACTGATCAATGATGCCAAGCAAACCGTTCAGGGGCTACTGTCTGAAAAGAAAGCCGTTTTGGAAAAAGCGTTACTGGATGCTCAGTTGGCATCTGAAACCGTCGATGTGACCTTACCTGGTCGAGATGTCGATCTGGGTGGGCTGCACCCGGTTACCCGTACCTTGAGACGGATGGAAAGTATCTTCGCCAAAGCCGGATTCGATGTTGAAACCGGGCCGGAAATCGAAGATGACTGGCATAATTTCGAAGCATTGAATATTCCGGAAACTCACCCGGCAAGAGCCATGCACGATACCTTTTACTTCGATGAACAAACGGTACTGAGAACACATACTTCCGGCGTGCAGATTCGCACCATGGAAAACCGTGATGCGCCGATGCGCATCATTGCGCCAGGGCGTGTTTATCGTTGTGACTCAGATCAGACCCATACACCGATGTTCCATCAGGTTGAAGGATTGATTATTGAAGAGAATGCAAGCTTTGCACAATTGAGAACGCTCATTATTGAGTTTTTGCGTCAATTCTTCGAAGACGAAAACCTCAAGGTGCGCTT
>JAWVWZ010000266.1:0-2609 GCA_033723505.1 Hydrogenovibrio sp. | reverse complement strand
GAAAAAGTTGAAGAAATATATTGATGCCCAGCCAGGCATGCGTGCAGTGTTGACGCGTGATCGCGATATTTTTATCCCGTTGCATAAGCGTGTGCGTCTGGCGCATAAAATGAATGCCGATATCTTTATTTCCATTCATGCTGATTCCTTTCCAGACAGAAGTGCGCGAGGCGGTTCCGTTTATGTATTGTCGACCAAGGGCGCCAGTTCGGTCATGGCCCGTGTTCTGGCGAAATCGGAAAACGCTTCTTTGAACGATATCAAATTGAAAGGCCGGGATTCGGATGTCGCTTTCGTTTTGTCGGATTTGACCAGAGAAGCCAATATCCGCGCCAGCCGAAAACTGGCCAAATCGGTTTTGCATGCAATGGGACGTTCGGTGAGATTGCATAAATCTTCAGTACAGTCTGCCGATTTCGCGGTGTTGAAGTCCATCGACATGCCTTCGATGTTGATCGAAACGGCATTTGTGTCCAACCCGACGGAAGCACGCAACCTGAAGAGCAATCGTTTTCAGTCGAAAATGGCGAAATCCATTGCCATGGGGATTACCCGATTCGTCAAGCAGAATGCTCAGGAACCTCGCTGGGGCGAAAAACTCTATGTGCATTATCGCGTTCAGAAGGGAGATACCCTTTCCGAAATCGCGGCAAACTATAAGGTTTCGACGCATCGTTTGAAAAAAATCAATCATATCAAGGAAGCTGACCAGCTTTATGTCGGCAAGAAATTGCGCATTCCGGTTTCGGAAAACATGATCGCAACCTTGTAATCAACCTGTTTCAAGCGGTGCCACTGGGCGCCGCGCTTTAGCTCCCCCGGCCAATCTCGATTGGCCTTTTTTATTTCCGCCTTTCTCGTGGTTTCGGCAGGGTGTATAATGGCCGGACACTTAATTCAGGCTTAAGAAAACACGTTTTGCAAAACCAGTCCAATACACAATCCCGTTCAAATGCCCACGCCCAATCCCGTGATCCACAAGCGGTGGATATCGCTTTATTGCCCTCGCATCTAGCGGATCAGATCGCCGCCGGGGAAGTGGTGGAACGACCCGCTTCCGTGGTCAAAGAGTTGTTGGAAAATGCACTGGATTCCGGAGCAAGCCAGATCGATATTCACATTGAAGACGGCGGTCAAAAACTGATTTCCGTCACCGATAACGGCTGCGGCATCCGTCAGGAACAGTTGATGTTGGCGGTGAGCCGTCATGCCACCAGTAAAATCCACCAACTTGAAGATTTGACCGCCGTCTCGACGTTGGGCTTTCGCGGCGAAGCCTTGGCCAGTATCAGCTCGGTTTCCCGCTTTACCCTTACCAGTCGGCATTTTATGGAAACGAATGCCTGGAAGCTTCAGGGAGAAGGGGAAGGCATTTGGTACGACATTGAACCGACAGCCCACCCGAAAGGGTCTTGTGTCGAGGTCAAGGATTTGTTTTTCAATACACCGGCGCGAAAGAAATTTTTGCGGGCAGCCAGAACCGAATTTATGCATATCGATCAGTTGGTGAAGCGGGTGATGCTGAGTCGCCATGATGTCGGTATCAAGCTGGTTCACAATCAGAAGGTGGTGCGTCAGGTGCATGCGGTCACGGATGATGCCGGCCTCAAACAACGGCTGAAGCAGTTGATGGGCGCACCGTTTGTCGATCAGAGCCTGGAAATCGATTTTGAAGCGCAGGACATCCGTCTGAGTGGTTGGGCAGGGCAGCCGACGTTCAACCGAGCGCAATCGGATATGCAGTATCTGTTCGTCAATGGTCGAATCGTGCGCGATCGACTGTTGTCCTATGCCGTTAAACAGGCTTATGCCGATGTGCTCTATCATGGTCGTCACCCAGCCTATTTACTGTTCCTGGAAATTCCGTTTGATCTGGTGGATGTCAATGTGCATCCGGCCAAGTATGAAGTGCGCTTCGCCAATGGACGCTGGGTATATGATTTTTTACGTCGTTCCGTGCGTGAAGCCGTGACCCAGCCGGTCGGAGTGCCGTCGTCGGCGTCGAACCCCAATACGGCCTCAATGGACAGGTTGTATCCTAGTTCTGGCACAACAACTTCCCAGCAGCCGTTTCAGGCGTCCATGCAGTTTCAACAGCAGGCTGCACAGCAATCAGCTTCACCAACGGCGGCTTTTAATCGCGATGTCTCAGAGCCGACAGGAGGTCAGAGTGCAATGTCTCATGTGGTTGACTGGATGTCGTCTGGCTCTGTTCAAGAATCACCGCCTGTTTATGACGCCGATACGGAAACGCCGCTGCTGGGATATGCAAAAGCACAGATTAAGGGGGTTTTTATTTTGGCGGAAAATCGCCAAGGTCTTGTGTTGGTGGATATGCATGCCGCTCACGAGCGCATTGTTTACGAGCGCATGAAAAAGCAATGGGAAAAAAGTCGGTTGATTTCACAGCCGTTGCTGGTGCCGATTGTGGTGGGGCTGGAGTCGTCACAATTGAAAGTCTGGCAAAGTTATCGAGCTGAGTTTGAGCGCCTGGGGTTTGAGGCGGAGGCTTTTGGCCCCGAACAGTTGAAAGTGACAGCGGTACCGGCGTTATTGGCGAAATCCGATGTGGTCACGCTGATTAACGATATGATCGCTGATTTTGCCGT
>JAWVWZ010000265.1:0-2618 GCA_033723505.1 Hydrogenovibrio sp. | reverse complement strand
TTACAATTCCAGCATCAGGCACGTTTACAGCATCAAGTACAGACTCAGTCCCGTCTGCGTATCGATCAAGCCGATGCTGACAGCACCGACTTGACGGACACGACAACTGAAGAAGTGATCGAAACCCCTTAATCCAAACTTTGATCCTAACACACTCTAAGATGCAGTAAGCTCTCCGGCCAGATTGGCCGGGGAATCGACAATGGAATGACACATGAAAAAAACGATCTTATGGCTTCTCGCCGGCGGCCTTCTGGTTCAGAATGCTTATGCCGAAGATGAAGTAGTGACCAAAATTTCGACTGGACTTTTTTATGCCAGTGGGCAAAGCCAAACCTTCGGCAGTTCGGACTCGACCCTGTATTCGGTACCTTTTTTAGTTTCGTGGAAATACAATCGCTTCCGCGCCAGCCTGTCCACCGCCTATCTGAACGTCGATAACCGTTTCCCGGATTTGGGCACGACGGTGAAGGCAAATGGCATGGGGGATACCACGGTTTCTTTGGGATATGACTTGACGGAAGCGCCTTGGTTGACGTTGAAAGTGAAACACAAGTTTGCGACCGGAAACAAGGACGATGGATTGAGTACCGGGAAAGACGATACGTCGGTTCAGCTGGATTATTTTGCGCCGGTGAACACGAAAACGTCTGCTTTCGCGACACTCGGATACAAGTTCGTCGGAAAGGTTGATGGCTATACCATGCAGGACAGCGCCTATGGTTCTGTCGGGGTGGCGTATCTGTTTCCGACGAAAACCAGCGTGGGAATTTCGGCAGATTATCGTCAAACCACGTATACTAATTTAAAGGATCAGACTGGGGGATCATTGTTTGTCAGTCAGAAAGTGAGCAAAGCCTGGAGTGTTTCCGGCTTCGGTTCTTACGACAATACCGAAACGACCAGTCTGGGGTTGACCGTGACTCGAAAATTTTAATTTCAGCTTTTCGCCATATCGGCGGAAGGGCTGAAACGCCAACAGAAAGAGCAACTTAACGAATAAAAAAATGACTCAAGAGACGAACCCGATTTCAACCAAAGAGACCGTTTTCGCTAAAGCGCTGACAACGATGTTGAAGCCCTTGGTGAGGTTGTTGATCGCCCATAATATCACTTATGTCGGCGTACAGAGTCTGTTGAAGCGAACGTTCGTGCAAGTGGCGGAATCGGCTTTTAAACTCCCGAATAAAAAGCAAACCGACAGTAGGATCAGCTTATTGACGGGGATCCACCGCGGAGACGTCAAACGAATCCGCGAAGAGATTGACACCAAGCCGACCGAAAAAGAAGTCAAAGCGAGTTTAGGCGCACAGTTAATGTCTGTCTGGATGGGGCATCAAGCGTATTTGGATGACCAGGGAAATCCTTGTCGTTTATTCCGTAATCGACAGGACGGTTCTCCGTCTTTCGAGGCGCTGGTGCAGTCGGTTTCTAAAGACAAGCATCCGCGTTCGGTGTTGGATGAATGGCTTAGCCAGAACGTGGTGTCGATTACCGAAGATGGCATGATCGAGCTGAATGAAAAAGGTTATGTACCGGAAGAAGACTTCGAAGAAAAACTTTTCTTTGCCGGCAAAAACATCGGCAGCCATTTATCGGTAGTGGCCTCCAATCTCGAAAATGAAGTCCCGCCGATGTTCGATCGGGCGATTTATTACCATCAATTGACGCCGGAGTCTGTCGAAACATTGGAGCGCCTTTCGAAAGAAAAGATGATGGCGGTACTGACGGAAATGAACCGTTTGGCCAGCGAACTTCAGCAAGCGGACCAACAAAAAGATAAGGCGACCGAAAGTATCCATTTAGGGGCATACTTTTATCGGGACGATACGACGGAAGAGTAACAAATGAAGCAATTTTTCATGTCTGATCGAAAATCCCCCGCCTGGCAGATTTTGTGGACGCTGGTTTTTGCATTGTTTGCCTTGACGGCCTGTCAGACTCAGCCAACCAAACAGCAGGTTGCTTATAACGGTTCGGGATTCGGCGGTACCGGAAAACAACTTGCCCATCCGACCGGCGGTTTTGGCGGCACCGGAAAATCTTCTTCCGGCTTTGGTGGCACCGGTATTGTCGGGACGATTACCGAGTTTGGCAGTATTTGGGTGAATGGCATCGAAATCGAGTATGGCACGAAAACCCGAATCGAATCGAGATTGACGCAACAGGAAACCCTCAAACTTGGGCAGCAGGTCGTGCTCGAAACCCTGCCGACGGATGCTGAGACCTTGACGCGTAAAATAGAAATCTTTTACCCGATCGCGGGCAAGATCACCCAGGTAGGAGAGGATTACATCGAAATCAACCGTTACCGAATCCGTATGACCGCGCAGACTCTACAGGATGACGGACTTTTGTTGAAAGTGGGTCAATATGTTGCCGTCAACGGTTATCAGACGGATGAGCAGACCTGGGTTGCAACCCGCTTGAACCAGAATCCGGAACAGGCTTCCTTCTACCAGCCGGTACCGAAACTCGATTTTTCCGACGGCGTGAAGCGCTTGATTATCGAAGCCGGTCTAATGCAATTTTCACATTGGTCGTTTGGTCAGGAAGCCTTAAAACGTTCGCAACAATTGCATCATAACGAAGAACGCTTGGTGGTCGAGATTCGCAAG
>JAWVWZ010000264.1:0-2645 GCA_033723505.1 Hydrogenovibrio sp. | reverse complement strand
GGATTGATTGACGTCCATAATGACTTCCGGCTTGTCGGCGCTCAGGGTTTGCGACTGGCGCCGGAGTTTGTCGCCGATCGATTGGCGTTTCGATTTTGGCAGCCGTAAAAACAGCCATTGAATCAGTGGGTTTCGGAACCAGCGTCGCATTTTCTGATATTCACGATCATCCGTGCAAAGCTGATCGCCATGACTCAATAAGACCGGTACGCCGTAAAAATCTACCAGGCAGGGGTCCTTCAGGATTTGCACGCCGGTGGCTTCGCAGAAAGCGTTTCCCATCAGAAAGTCACGGTTGCCGTACATCAGATAGACCGGTGTGCCGCTGCGGGTCAGCGCCGAGAGTTTGGCGACCGCCGTGGCATACTCCTGTAATCCTATGTCATCTCCAACCCATCGTTCGAACAGGTCTCCAACCAGATAGAGTGCGTCCGCCTGCGGGGCTTCGGCTTCCAGAAAGCGATAGAATGCCTGATTGATCGGGTGTGCATCGTCGGTATGCAGGTGCACATCGGAGGTGATGAGGGAAAATGCCATAGGATTATCCTAGAGGGTTCGTTGTCGGCTCGGGTTTCCAAAGCCGACAAACAGTCAAACGCGATTAAGCGTCTTCTTTCACGATGGTTTTTTCGATGATGATGTCTTCTACCGGAACGTCCTGATGACCGCGACGGCTGGTAGTCTCCACTTTCGCCATGGCATCGATGACATCCAGTCCATCAACAATTTGACCGAAGACCGCATAGCCCCAACCGTGCATATCCTTGGAAGTATGGTCCAGGAAAGCGTTGTCGACCAGGTTCATAAAGAACTGAGTGGTTGCCGAATGAGGGTCCATGGTGCGTGCATAGGACAAAGAGCCGCGCACGTTTTTCAAGCCGTTGTCGGCTTCGTTTTCGATCGGCTCGCCGGCCGGTTTTTCTTCCATGCCCGGCAACATGCCGCCGCCCTGAACCATAAAGCCAGGAATGATTCGGTGGAAAATGGTGCCGTTATAGAAGCCTTCTCTTGCATAGTGTACGAAGTTTTCGGCGCCGATTGGTGCGTTTTCGTGATCGACTTCGACGGTGATGTCGCCCATATTGGTTTGAAAGGTGACTTGAGTCATGGTTTTTCCTTTTGGTTTAAATATTCTTTATAACATGGGGGAGAACCGGGTATTTTTCAAGCTGGCTCCGTCATGAAGCCGGCCAGACGATGCGGTTACTGTATTTGCGTTGCCTTGAGAATGATTACCGGGTTCTGAGGCACATCTCCCATCCCGTTTTTAAAGCCGGTAGGCACCTGGCGGATATGATTGACGACCTTCATGCCCTTGATGACGCGGCCGAAGACAGCATAGCCCCAAGCACGTTTGGTTTTCTCGCGGAAATCAAGGAAACTGTTTTGCGCCACGTTAATGAAAAACTGCGAGGTTGCCGAGTCCGGATCGTTGGTTCTTGCCATGGCGACCGTACCGATGCGGTTACGCAACCCATTGTCGGCTTCGTTGATGATCGGGTCATGGGTTGGCTTTTTTTGTAGATCGGTGGTGAATCCGCCGCCTTGCACCATGAAGTTGGGAATGACGCGGTGGAAAATCGTACCGTCGTAAAAATGTTCGTTGACGTAGCGTAAAAAGTTGGCAACGCTTTTTGGGGCTTTGTTTGGATAAAGCTCGATGATGATGTCGCCCATATTGGTTTCCAATTTAACCTGAGGGTTTGTGTCGTCGGTATTCTGTGCTTGCGCCTGAATGGAGAAGGTTAAAACCGCGGAGATCAGGCTTGCAAAAAATAAACGTCTTTTCATGGATTTTTCCTGAATTTAGTAAAATTTCTAGAGATTCTAACATGAATTCCCCCCTTTGCTTTAGGCGATAATGCTATAATTTTGCGATTATCCGTATTCGAATTTTAAGGTTCTTGAGAATGAGTCAAAACGAAGTAATTGACAAGCCGACTAACTTTATCCGCAACATTATCGACGAAGATTTAGCCAGCCATAAACATGACAGTGTACATACCCGTTTCCCCCCGGAACCTAACGGTTATCTGCATATCGGTCATGCCAAGTCCATTTGCTTGAACTTCGGTCTGGCCGAGGATTACAAAGGGGCTTGCAATCTGCGTTTTGACGATACCAATCCGACCAAAGAAGACATCGAATACGTCGAGTCGATTAAAAAGGACGTTTCCTGGCTGGGTTTCCATTGGGAAGGGGAGCCGAAATATTCTTCGAATTATTTTCAGAAGTTTCATGACTATGCGGTGGAGTTGATCGAAAAAGGACTGGCCTATGTCGATTTCTCTACGCCGGAGAAGATGCGCGAATTCCGCGGGACCTTGAAGGAACCCGGAAAGCCGAGTCCTTATCGGGAGACGTCGGTCGAAGAAAATCTGGCTCTGTTCGCCAAGATGAAAAACGGTGAATTCAAGGAAGGCGAATGCGTATTGCGAGCCAAGATTGATATGGCGTCGAGTTTTATGTGCATGAGAGATCCGACACTTTACCGTATCCGCTTTGAAAACCATCATCAGACAGGTGACCAGTGGTGCATTTATCCGATGTACGATTTCGCGCACTGTATTTCCGATGCAATCGAAGGCATTACCCATTCGTTATGTACCTTGGAGTTCCAGGATAACCGTCGTTTGTACGATTGG
>JAWVWZ010000263.1:0-2646 GCA_033723505.1 Hydrogenovibrio sp. | reverse complement strand
TTAGCCCCTATTTTAGGGGTATAACCAGATTGAATCATCTCGCTAGGGCAAGCTGATATAATTTCCATCATGTTTTCAGACTCCTGACCGGAGAAAGATTTTCGATATGATATTCCAGCGTTTGCTCAACAGTTTTTTCTTCACCCGTCGGTTCTTTCCGCTGTTTTGGGTGCAGTTCCTGGGCGCTTTCAATGACAATGTGTTTAAGAACGCAATGGTGATGTTGATCACTTTTCGTTTGGCACAAACGTCCCATGACGTCGGTTTGTTGATTACCCTGGCGGCAGGGGTTTTTATCCTGCCGTTCTTTTTGTTCTCCGCACTTGCCGGGCAGATTGCCGATCATTTCGATAAAACCCGCTTGATCCGCAAAATCAAACTGGCAGAAATTCTGGTGATGATGACTGGAGGTGTGGCCTTTGTCATGCAGGATCTGGTGCTGTTGTTTGCAGTGCTGTTTTTGATGGGCGCACAGTCGGCGTTTTTCGGGCCGATCAAATATGCGATCTTGCCGGAGCACCTTAACTCCGACGAATTGCTGGACGGCAATGGCTGGTTCAGTGCGTCAACCTTTATCGCCATTTTATTGGGGACCTTGATTGGTGGCATGGTGGTGTTATCCGATCAAGGCGCCGACTGGATGGCGGTGCTGGTGGTGGCAATCGCGCTGTTGGGCTATTTGGCCAGCCTTCGGGTGCCGCCGTCGATCACCGGTCATGCCGAGGTCAAGATACGCAAGAATTTTCTTAAATCCACCGCTCTGGAAGTCATGAGAGGACGACGACACCCCCAGGCATTTTTTGCGGTGTTGGCCATTTCCTGGTTCTGGTTTCTGGGTGCGACCTATTTGAGCCAGATGCCGGTGCTGGTCAAAGACGTGTTGCTGGGAGACGATAAAATCGTTGTGTTGTTTCTCGCCACCTTTTCCGTCGGGATTGGTTTGGGCGCAGCGATTGTCGGTCAATTGGAGATGAAGGTCCGCTCGGTGGCCCAGGTCAAATGGCTTTTACTGGTGCTGCTGGGAATCTCGGCGGCTATGTTGGTCAGTAACGGGGTCTTGCAATTGAGTGGGGCGCCGACAACGCCTTTAACCCTCGATAACTTTTTCTCAAACAGTACCGCGGTCACCGTTTGGGCGTTATTGGCTGCAGTCGCCACCTTGGGCGGCATCTATATCGTGCCGCTCTATACCTTGTTACAGGTTCAGACGCCGCAGGCAGAACGTTCCCGGTTGGTGGCGGTCAATAACATCACCAATGCCATTTATATGGTGATCTCCTCCATTCTGATTATGGTTTTATATGCTTTTGGTTGGCGTCTGGTATCGATTCTGGCCTTTATCTCGCTGATGAATCTGGCGGTGGTTTGGTGGTATTACCGATGTACGAGCACACTTTCTAAGAATAAGGAAAACGAATGAAGTGGTTAGTTAGAACTCTGCTGAAAGGTTTATTTCGGGTCAAGGTCCACGGTTTGGAACATTACCATGCGCTGGATCGGAGTGGGGAACCCATGTTGATTGTCGCCAATCATACGTCGTTATTGGACGGGCTTTTGATTGCCAGCTTCCTGCCCGGTGAGACGGCCTTTATGATTGCCGAAGAGCATACCCATAAATGGTACGAACGATTTTTGCTGAGTTTTGTCGATCATTTCAAGGTGGAATTCCACAATCCTTATGCCACCAAGCGGGTCATCCAGGAATTGAAAAAAGGCACGCACTGCATGATTTTTCCGGAAGGGCGAATCACGACCACCGGGAGCCTGATGAAGGTTTACGAAGGGACGGCGATGGTGGCCATCAAGGCCAATGCAACCCTTTTACCGGTCCATATCGAGGGGGCCGAACGTAGTAAGCTGTCTTATCTGGATGGAAGTCATTACGCCTATATCAAGCGATTCTGGTTCCCTAAAATCGAGCTGTCGATTCAACCGCCTCATCAGTTGACATTACCGCCCGGAGTGACGGGTCATAAAAAACACGATTTTTTCAAAAACAGTATCTTCACTTTGCTCAGAGATGCGAGCTATCACGCCAGAATGCGACCTAAGTCAATGTTTAAAGCCTTGGTGGAAGCCAACCAGGCCTATGATGCCGGAAAAACCTGTATCGAAGATCTGAATCGAACCGAGCTGTCGTTGAAAAAGCTGTTGCGATCGGCTTATGTCTTGGGCGGGAAACTGCATCGTTCACTTGGCGACGAGCGTCGTGTCGGTGTGTTGCTGCCGAATGTTTCTGGCTTGCCGGTGACGTTTTTCGCTTTACAGGCCTATGGTCATGTTCCGGCGATGTTGAACTTCACGGCCGGTTTGGGACCGATGCGATCGGCATGTGAAACGGCCGAATTGAAAACCATTATTACGTCGCATAAATTTGTTGAAGTCTATGGACTGGAAGAGGCCGTGGCATCTTTGTCAGAAACAATGCATTTTATTTATCTGGAAGACATTCGAGCGCAAATTGGTCTGATGGATAAGTTGAAAGCCCTGCTGTGTCGCCCAAGTGCTTTGCCAGGCTATGAACTGGATGATAATGAAGAAGCGGTGGTGTTGTTTACTTCCGGCTCCGAAGGCACGCCAAAAGGAGTAGTATTATCGCATCGCAACCTGAACAGTAATATCGAGCAGATTTCGGCAATGTTGACG
>JAWVWZ010000262.1:0-2661 GCA_033723505.1 Hydrogenovibrio sp. | reverse complement strand
CCACGGATATCGCCGCCCTTGGTATCGATAACGATGTCATAAACATCGGTTTTCACATGAATACGCTGTCCCTGTGCGATCTTTGGTTTGGCCGCCGGAACCTCTCCAGTTGCCGTTGGAAGCTTTTCATCGACAGGTGCCGATACTTGATTTGCTGTCGGGACACCGGAATCCGCTTGTTGTTCAACTTGAGCTGGCTGTGGCGCCTGTGACTTGGAATGTTGGAACTGTGTCCATTGCATCCAAATCCACAATAAGGTAAACGCTAACGCTAACCACCAAAAAGATCGCATATTCATCGTAACTTGTTCCTACTTGCTTTATTGCTAACAGTTGTAAATTATTTAAGTTTGGAGATTCTCCAACACCTCATGCGCCGAACCTTGGCCAGTCATGAGCCCAGATTCTTCCACAATTCGAAGCCAGCTCAACGCCTTTGCCAAGCACTTCATCGGATTTTAACGCCGCTTTCGGGTTTCGGTTCGCGGCTTGGACGATGTATTTTTCATGCGTCCGTCCTTCAATCCGCTATTTTTAATTTGACGGATCAGATGCTCAAAACTTTTATTGAGCGTCGCGTTGTCGATTTCTTCCATTCCTCGACGACTCAAAACCACAATATCATACCCGCTTAATGCTTGTTTATGTTGACGAAATGCTTCTCTCGCCAATCTTTTTATGCGATTCCGCCATACGGCCCTGACCAACTGTTTTTTGGCGATTGCCAGTCCGATACGCGGATAAGGCAATTGATTCGGGCGGACGATCAGCGTCCAATGGCGATTGGCGAACTTTTCCGCTTGAGCGAACACAAATTGAAAATCCTTCGGTGACAGTAAGCGGTAAGCTTTAGGGAAGGTATTAAGGGATAAATCGAGAAGTTCTGGGGAGGAGAAATCTTGATGGGCTAAATCAAAGGCTTCAGTGACACCTGAATTTAACCCATCAGAATTTTGTAGCTTTTTAATCATTAAAAAATGATTACACAGTCAAACGCTTGCGTCCTTTTGCACGACGAGCCGCCAATACTTTACGACCGTTCTTAGTCGCCATGCGGGCACGGAAACCATGCGTACGAGCACGTTTGATAACACTTGGTTGGAATGTACGTTTCATGATATCAAATCCTATTCAAATTAATTCTTTCGAAAGAATCGCGCATTATAGTGGAAGGGAATCCAAAACACAACAGATTAAATGAAACGATTTGTTTCTCTTGAGCCAACGAAGCCTGGACTCCGGAAATCACCTCGGACAGTCCTAAGCGATTGATTTATCAATCAGTCCGGCTCTTCATCGGCTTTCGGAAAAAAACACTTTTGTTCAAAATCGACGATTCGTCCGCTTTGGATCGACAAGCCCTCCGATTCCAACAATTCCATTTTTCGTTGAGTTCCGCCGACATAGCCGCCGATGGAACCGTCGGTTCCTACCACACGGTGACAGGGTACGATGCCCACATTCGGGTTTCGATTCATTGCATTGCCAACGGCACGATAAGCTTTGGTCCCCAAGGCTTCGGCGATGGCTTTATAGGTAGTCACCCGCCCCTTGGGGACTTGTTTGAGCAACTCATAACACTGTTGATTGAATGATGACATCTTTCCAGAATTCATTACCAAAAACCTGACTGGAACTCTATTGTACGCCATTTCAGTCTTCACAATACCAATGCATCTTTTCTTTGTCATGACTTTTACTTATGCTGCATAAACAAAACTAATGCGAGTACAATTTTATTTCATGGCGATTGGCCGGTCTCGACCTCCCTATCCCTTGTGGATTAAGGTAAAATAGCGTTTTGATTATGAATTGAAGACATCATTATGCTCATTGAATTTTCCATTTATATCGCCACCGGGGCTTTTGTTGGATTTTTTGCCGGATTGCTCGGCATTGGCGGCGGACTGATCCTGGTTCCTATCCTGACAACGGTATTTGCATCTTATCTGCATTCCGAGCACCTGGTGCATCTGGCCATCGGAACCTCTTTGGCAACAATCCTGGTGACGTCTTTAGCCTCGGTAAGAGCGCATCATCAGCATGATGCCGTCCGCTGGGATCTGGTTAAAACGCTGTCTCCCGGGATTTTTGCCGGCGGGCTGTTAGGCGGGTGGATTTCTCAATTTATGGACGCCTCTCTACTGGCCAAAATTTTCGCGGTTCTTGAGTTGGCCATTGCGCTGAAAATGCTGCTGAACTTGCAACCCAATCCGCACCGAAATATGCCTGGATCATTTGGCCGAACCGTCGCCGGCGGCCTCATCGGCAGCATCTCCAGTCTGATCGGCATCGGTGGTGGCGCTTTGAATACGCCCTATATGGCATGGCACAATGTACCGATGAAACAAGCGATCGCCACTTCTGCGGCCTGTAGCTTACCGGTCGCGGTCTCGGGAACACTCGGATTCGTCATTGCAGGCTGGGGCATGTCAAACCTGCCACCCTACACAACCGGCTTTGTTT
The DNA here is from genome assembly GCA_033723505.1 of Hydrogenovibrio sp. Lineage (GTDB taxonomy): Bacteria > Pseudomonadota > Gammaproteobacteria > Thiomicrospirales > Thiomicrospiraceae > Hydrogenovibrio. The sequence goes on along the minus strand of JAWVWZ010000262.1, from coordinate 195 downwards.
ATTGGCCCGCATTTTTAGGAATCGTCATCGCCAGTTTTTTCACCGCTCCGCTAGGCGCCAAATTAACCCATAAATGGCCAGTGAAACGCCTGCAAAGAATCTTCGGATTACTTTTAATTATGCTGGCTATAAAAATGTTTTGGCACTAAAATTTAAATTAATTTAAAAACCACTAAAAACCCTTGATTATCAACT
>JAWVWZ010000261.1:0-2679 GCA_033723505.1 Hydrogenovibrio sp. | reverse complement strand
TAGGTTTGAATTATGACAATGCGGTTGATGGCTGGCAATATCCCATTGTTTATGCGGTCAATCAAAGTGCCACGACCAATGCTTGTGGTGATATCCCTCATCAGGCGTCGAATTATTTTTGCGCCATTTCTCCGGGGCCGAACTTCGACTTAACCACGCCGCCGACTCAATCTGTGTCCGGAAAGGGCGGGTACGCTATCTGTAGTGGGCAGGCAAAAGACTGTCTTGCGGGCAGTGACTATTATGCCGATGAACAAGTGGCGGTGTTAGTTGCTTTTAATCAAAACGGTTTACTCGAGCAGTACCATTGTGGGCAACAGAGTCAGAAGGAAAAAGAAAACTGCGACCTGGATGCCTTTTTTTGGGCGGGAAACAGGGAGGGGCAAGAAGGGAAGTTTTTTGATGATCAGGTATTGGGGGTTTCCAGTTATCAGTTGAAATCGGTTTTTTTGCAGCATGATCCATCTGCGCTTCAGCCGAATTAAAGTTGATTTATCTCATGTTTAGATAAATCCATTACAGAAAAAGTGGTTATAGGGTTTACCCTCAAATGGTCATTGTTATACTAGAAATCTCTAGCGGATAGTGATTTTTACTTAACTACTAGAGGGGGACTTATGACGCAATGGAATGATGAGTCAAATGAGCGCAACCGGTATTCAGGATTTACTCTGGTTGAGATTTCGATTGTGCTGATAATTATTGGTTTGTTACTCGGTGGGGTGATGAAAGGGCAAGAGTTGATCGGGAATTCCAAGATCAAAGCCACACAGTCCGAAATCCATCAATGGGCTTCCATGGTTTATGCCTATCAGGATAAAGAAGGCAAATTACCCGGCGACGATAATCGCCAAGGAATTGCTCACCCGGGTAATGGGGATGGCACCATCGGAACAGACGAGCGCCAGCCTTTGTTTGAGCACTTAAAAGACGAAGGCTTAATTACCGGAAACTACGACGGCAGTAATTATCCGAGCAGCAAATGGGGTGGCAAGATCGTCATTGATGATAACCAGGCCGGGATGGGCGGTCTGTCGGTTTGTTATTATGGCTTGGAGTACAGTGTGGCGACTCTGTTGGATAAAAAGATGGATGATGGCAGTGGGGCGACGGGAGATGTACGCCGCAGTACCAAAGACGCCTATACCGATACCGACAATACGGTGTGTTTTCGCTTCTGACATTGACGATTTTATTTGAGCGCTGTTAGGCTTGCATTCGTTTTCGGGTGCAGGCTTTTTTTGTTTTTTGCAGACTTTGTTTTTGTTTGTGATAGAATACGCGCCCTAAAAATGATTAATTATCAATAACTTCAATAGATTTCATTCACATTATTTTTAAGGTTATTTGAATGTCCGACGAATTGCACGCTTCTCCATTTTCTGGTGGTTTATACATCAAGACCTACGGCTGTCAGATGAACGAATATGACTCTGACCGTATGGCCAAGCTATTGGAAAAAACCTATGGTCTGACGTTGGTGGAAACGCCGGAAGAAGCGGATATGTTGATCCTGAATACCTGCTCGGTTCGTGAAAAGGCGCAGGAAAAGGTGTTTGACGAGCTTGGGCGCTGGAAAAAGTGGAAGTCGGAAAAGCCCAATCGAATTATCGCAGTCGGTGGTTGTGTCGCTTCTCAGGAAGGCGAAGAAATCCGCAAGCGCTCGCCTTTAGTCGATGTGATTTTTGGCCCGCAAACCTTGCACCGTTTGCCGGCAATGATTGATGAAGCTTTATCTCTGAGAGAAAAAGGTCGAGCGGACAAGAAGCTCAAAAAGCGTGCGGTCATTGATATTTCCTTTCCCGAAATCGAAAAGTTCGATAATCTGGCTGCGCCCGAATCGAATGGTGTTTCTGCGTTCGTGTCCGTGATGGAAGGATGCTCCAAATACTGTACTTTCTGCGTGGTGCCTTATACCCGCGGAGAAGAATTCAGTCGTCCGTTTGCGGATGTCATGGCGGAAATCGAGACACTGGCGGAACAGGGGGTTAGAGAGGTCAATCTATTGGGGCAGAATGTGAATGCCTATCAAGGCATTATGCCGGACGGCGAAGTCGCTGATCTGGCGGTTCTGATTCATGCGGTCAGAGCGGTGGAAGGAATCGACCGTATCCGCTATACGACCTCTCATCCGAATGAAATGACGCAAAGCTTGATTGATTGTTATGCTGAAGTTCCGGAGCTGGTCTCGCATCTGCACTTGCCGATCCAATCCGGATCCGACAGGGTTCTGGCGATGATGAAGCGAAACCATATGGCGATTGAGTATAAAGCGACGATCCGAAAAATCCGTAAACTGCGCCCGAATTTGAGTTTGTCTGGCGATTTCATCATCGGGTTCCCGGGCGAAACTTGCGATGACTTCAAGGAAACCTTGGCCCTGGTCAAAGAGTTGAATTATGACCGTTCATTCAGCTTTATCTACAGTCCGCGTCCGGGGACGCCTGCGGCCAGCTTGCCGGATGATGTGGAAGTGCACACTAAAAAACGCCGCCTACAGGCGTTACAGACCATGTTGAATGAGCAGACGGCTGAAATCAGTGCCGGTATGGTCGGAAGTGTGCAACGGGTGCTGGTCGAAAGTCTGTCGCGTAATTCGGCGACGGAAGTTTCCGGGCGGACGGAAAACAACCGTGTGGTCAACTTTGCCGGATCACCGGAATTGATCGGTCAGTTTGT
>JAWVWZ010000260.1:0-2695 GCA_033723505.1 Hydrogenovibrio sp. | reverse complement strand
TTTAATGCCCTGCCTGAGGACGGTGAATTTGATAATCCGCTGGGAGAAAGTACCGGGGCCGCGCAAATCTTCGGCGCCTCCGGCGGCGTCATGGAAGCGGTGGTGCGCACAGCGACGCATCTGATCGATCAAGAAAACACACAGCCTCTGGAATGGCAGCAGCTCCGTGGCGTGAATACCGGCGTGAAATGCGCCGACGTACCCGGTATCGGCAAACTGGCGATCTGCAATGGCATCGCTGCAGCGCAGCGGTTACTCTCCAATGACGACTGGCGAGACGAATTTGTCGCCATTGAGGTTATGGCATGCGTCGGCGGCTGTTTGGGTGGCGGCGGCGAGCCGAAATCCATGGATCCGAAAGTGCTGGAAAAACGCATGCATGCCATCTATGAAATCGACAAAAATTCGACCCGAAGACGTTCTTATGAAAACCGCGACGTGCAGAAACTCTATGCCACCGAACTGGACAGCCCTAATTCCGAAAAGGCCCATCACCTGCTGCATACCCATTATGCGCCCCGCGACTCCAAGCGTCTGCTGTTGATGCGTTTTCTGGATTGCGTGGATCGCCGTGATGCCGAGACGGTCACCCAACTGTTTCATCCAGAGGCCATTTGGTCAACCGCCTCGCCGTTTGGAGAAATTCAAGGGATTGCCAATATCCAGTCGGTCATCCAGGACAAACTCCCCCCTCGGCAATACGGCCCGAAATATGCCCGACACCAGATGGCATCCGCTGCCGACATTGAAGATTTGACCGTGGTGACACCGACAGGCGTACGCTGCCGGTTTACTGTAGAAGTCGATCATCTGCCGAGCGGCAGTGCATCCAAGAAGGTGATCAAAAAGCTGGTGCGGGAAGTCCTGCCATCCTAGACAGGACAGAGAATAAACCGTCGCTTGTTTAAAGCAGGTGTTCTTCAATCAGAGTCGTGACGAATTTCTGATCGAACTCGTCATGCAGACAGTCATCAATCCATTCCGGATCGGCATAACCGCCATAAGGGTCCGGCTCGTAAAAGGCATAACCGACTTTATATTCGTCGCCGAAACGCGCGAACATCAACACGAATTTCTTGCCATTGGCCTTGTGTTTGAATTCACAGGTGCCGTTGTCGTTTTGGTTGAAAACGATTTCCGCCGCGCCTTCCTGCTTTGAGTAATCGTCCAATGCGGACAAAACCGCCGCATATAAATCATCGTAAGATTGAATCACTGTCGTCTCTCCAAAATTTTTAATTGCCGATTCTACCCTAAAAGCGTTCAATCGGGAAATCATCACTCGCAAACCGCAAAACCGACGCCAGCTTTCTAATCAACTTAAGTATCTTGCTCACGCAGATATTCGCGCACGGCATCGGCATCGCCGCTAAAGTCGATTTTGGCCTGTTTTTTCTGAATTTGGTAGTCGTACATCGGGTCGTAGTATTCGGTCAGCAGAATCCGAATCCACTCGTCATGCCCCTCCAAGCCTTCCGTCTTCTGCTGATGCTCGCACGCCTGATCAAAGGCATGCAACACCCGCTGATAACGTTCTCCACCCAGCCGTTTACGGATTCGGTCAAAGGCCGCATGCATAAAGGCTAACCAGGCGTCGAAATCATCATATTCCGCCTGAGCTTCCTGTACATATTCCGCCCGGGTGATGGCAATGCGTTCCGCCAAAGGCGTTTCCAGCACCACATGTTTGCCGCCTTTGAAAAATTCGAACAACGGTTTCGACAAAGACACCGAACCGATATTACGTGCTTCATCTTCCAACACCAGCGAAGCATGATTTTGTGCCTGAAAGCGAATCATCGCCATCGCCAGGTTGTTCTCGAAATTGATCTGCGTCGGCTGCGGCGTCACATGACGGCCGAATGCCGACCCGCGGTGATTGGCCAGCCCTTCCAAATCGATCGCATTATCCAAAGTCTGCAGCAGCAAGGTCTTGCCGCAACCGGTACGGCCGCTCAACACTAAAGGCTGAACACCGTCATCCAGCAGACGTTGCGGCATGTGCTCCAGCGTGTCGATCAAATAACGGCGAAAGGCCTTATAGCCACCTTTCAGGCGAACGATGTCATAACCGCTGTCTGCCAGCCACTGTTGTGCGATTTTGGAACGCATTCCCCCACGGAAACAGTACAGCATAGCTTGCGGGTGCTGGTCGATAAACGCCTGCCAGCCGGCCACTCTCGGTTCGCGCACCGTTTGATTGACTAACTGATGCCCAAGTTGCACCGCTTTCTCATGGCCTTTTTGCTTGTAACAAATCCCGACCTGCTCACGCTCGGCGTCATTCATCAACGGCAGATTCTGCGCCATTTCAAATGCCCCCTGATGAAACTCCACCGGCGCACGCACGTCGATTAAAGGAATACTTTCCAATACGATCCGCTCAAACTCGTCACTCTGGGGTAAATGCTCTTGAAAATGGGTCAGCGATTGAGTTGCCTCCGGCATCAGACGATCACCTCAACCACATGACTCTGGCTGTCCGCTGTCACCGTTTTGCCGAACGAATGCAGTGCCAGCCCATGCTGTTTGGCGATGTCATGGAATGCCGCCACCGCTTCTGGCTTGACCGCCACCAACAAGCCACCGGAGGTTTGCGGGTCGCATAAAATCGCGCGCTGGTCCGCAGTCAACTCAGTACCGAACAAACCACTCGCTTTATGGCCAAAACTGTCGAAATTACGTTGTGTGCCAC
>JAWVWZ010000259.1:0-2702 GCA_033723505.1 Hydrogenovibrio sp. | reverse complement strand
CCTCACCAGCACGCAAGCGAATGGCGGAGCTTTATTGATTTTCTACAGCGAGAACCTGGAAAAATCACTCGCCAAAATCGAAAGCCATGGCGCGCAAATCAACAAACCGATTTTCTCTTTCCCCGGCGGACGACGCTTCCACTTTATTGAACCCAGTGGCAATGAGTTTGCGGTTTGGAGTGATAGATAACCAAAATGAAATGGAAAAATCATGGAAGATAATTTTTACAGTCGAATTGATAATGACAAAGGTTTGACTGCAAAAAGAAGATTGCTGGTCATTACCTCTCTACTTTTACTTGCTGTGCAATTTGCCGGTGCCGAAATTACTGAAGCCAACACTTTTATTTTTAAACTTAAATTTGATCATGCACAAGGCTTAGGACTGTTACTGGTTATCAGTATAATTTTCTTAATGATTCGTTATTACAACTATGCCGGAAAATATCATTCAGAACTAACTGAAAAATGGAAAAAGGCATTAATTAATGACTCCTTTTTCTGCTATTTTGATCCAGCAGCAAATGAGCCCTGTGGTTTCCTAATTGAGAAAAGACCAAAAGAATTTCCTATTCAGGCTGTATTGTTTGAAGGTAGAGATTGGAGCATTAATTACCTAACATATTTTCCCTTCAAACGAACATTTCTATACTCTTGGGATGGTCCACATTGTGAAGAATTCAAAGCAGTAAATATTTTAGAAACGTTTGGATGGAAGATATACTTTCTTGTTTTAGGCTATGAGCTGAAATATCAGCTCTCAAGATTCTTTACTCATAGAGAAAACCTCGATATTTTGACTCCCTATTTCTTAGGCATCGCAGCTATTTCCAGTTACTTTTTCCATGAGCAGCTTAGTCATTTAATCACGACTTATCTCTTTTATGATGAACAACTCAACTGCATCCCCTTCTGATATGGGCGGGGCGGTTGTTGAAACTCTGCCAGGCTGGGGTGTTCATCGAATGGATTCTGTAAAGCCACCAGCCACTCATTCAGCATAGTGTAATCGCCTTTTTCGGCTTGTTCGATAATCTGCTGGGCGATGTAGTTTCGCAACACAATCGATGGATTGGCTTTGAGAATGCGCTCGCGCCAATCCATCATCGCCACGCCTTCCTGCTCAACGCGTTTTTGAAACTTGTCAAACCACTGTTTGAAGCCCGTCGGCAATGCTTCGGCATGAATCAGTGCAAACAATTCCGCTTCGGCATCCGTTTGCCATTTCGCCAGACGGCGGAAAAACAAACTGTAATCCACCTTGAACTGATCCATCAGCACCAACAGATCGCCGATCATGTCCTTATCCCCAGCTTCAACTTTTTCCAGACCGAGTTTGCGGTTCATTTCCGTCAGGTAGGCGCCGTTGTATTCCTGGACAAACGCATCCATGGCGGCCTGCGCTTCGGCTTCAGTAATCACCCCTTCAAAACAGCCTGCCAGTACCTTGCAGTTCCATAGGGCGATTTGCGCTTGCTGGTTATAGGCATAACGGCCTTCATGGTCGGAATGGTTACAGATAAAATCAATTTTGAAGTCGTCAAAGAAGGCGAAAGGGCCAAAGTCGAAGGTTTCTCCGAGTATCGACATATTATCGGTATTCATCACCCCGTGATTGAATCCCACCGTTTGCCATTTGGCGAGCAAACGCGCCGTTTTCAGGCAGGCCTGCATCAATACCGCCTGAGCTTGATGCTCCAGGTCGGCATCGGCGAATTCGGGATAGTGCTTTTTGACGACAAAATGCAACAAGGCTTCGAGATGCGCCTTGCCTTTCCCGGCGGCAAATTGAAAATGCCCGAAACGGATATGGGTATGGGACACACGAATCAACGTCGCTCTGGGTTCCAAAGTTTCGCGCTGAACCGGCTCTTCCGCACGGGCAATGGCCAGCCCCCGGGTGGTGGGCACCCCCAAGCCGTACAAGGCTTCGGAGGCCAGATATTCGCGAATCGTTGAGCGTAAAACCGCGCGGCCGTCTCCTCCTCGCGAATAAGGGGTACGGCCGGCTCCCTTGAGATGAAAATCCCAGGCCTGATGACGTCGGTCGATCCATTGACCCAGCAACAGTCCGCGGCCGTCGCCCAGATCCGGGTTGAAATAACCGAACTGGTGACCGACATATTTTTGCGCCAAAGGTTGGGCATCGACTTTTTCCAGGTGCCCCGAAAGCAGATCCAAAATTTGCTCGTCACTGAGGTCACAATCGATCTGCGCCATCAAAGCCTGATTGACCGACAGCAGTTCGGGATGAGTCATGGCTTCGGGCATGACGGGACTATAAAAGCTTTTGGGCAGCTCGAAAAAATCTTGCTTGAGAATGGGGGATGCGGTTTTTTTTAACATACCCTACTAATTTACTAGGTTTTTCGCTAAACTGCATCTAATTTTTCCAATTCAACCGACTTGAAAGGAGTCTCTCCATGCTACTTGCAGGACAAAAAGCCCCGGATTTTTCCACCGTGAATCAACACAACCAGCCGGTCGCCCTGAACGATTTTCTCGGCAAAAAGAAAGTGGTGTTGTATTTTTATCCCAAAGACGACACCCCCGGTTGCACCATTGAAGCCAATCAGTTCACCGAGCTGGCTCAGGCATTCGCCGAGGCCAATACCGTGGTGTTAGGTGTCAGCAAAGATGACTGCGCCAGTCACCAGGCTTTTATCGACAAATTCGGATTGGCCGTCGACCTTTTGGCGGAT
>JAWVWZ010000258.1:0-2709 GCA_033723505.1 Hydrogenovibrio sp. | reverse complement strand
CGCTCATCGGTGTTACCCACCAATCTAACCGATTTTTGCGGATTATTCACCAATATCTGCGCATAATGCTTGGCGATGTCAACGCCCTTGTCGTCCACATCATACTGATCGTAACCGAAATAAATCTCCGGTTGGTAAGCAATGCCTGCGTCCTGGGATTGAGATGTCCCCGTCCCATTAAGATCACCAGCATTCAAGCCTTCGCCAACCGCATCACCTGTCGCCCCGATGACCTGAACGCCACCTTGCTGGTCATCGCCTGCCGCCTGAGTAGCTTCGCCCGCTCCGGCACCGCCTTCTGTGCTTTCTGCGGCACCGCTGTCATAATCCCCTCCGCGCTTGCTCGGTGTATTACTACAACCGGATAGCGAAAAAACGACCATTAAACCGATGAGAGAAAGTGTTTTCGACAGAGTCATGTATTTCATTGCGGTTCTCCTGATTTGCATTCAATTTCCATGTAATGTTTGGCCTTAGCGGTCAATCCGTATAGGGCCCCCAGGAAGGAGAACGAACTTCCCCATCCTTGACGCTCAGAATCTGAGTCACGCTGTTATCAATCGACACCACCGCCAAACGAGCTTTATTGCCTTTATTCATCGCATACAAAATCATCTCACCATTCGGCGAGAAACTGGGGGACTCGTCCAGATAGGTTTTGGTGATGATATTGAACTGATTGGTATATAAATCCAGCAATGCGATATTAAATCCGTTGTTGTTGCCGTTAACCATCGCGACATATCGCCCGTCCGGCGAGGCTGCCGGATTCGAGTTATAACGCCCTTCGAATGAAATCCGGCGCATCTCTCCGGTATCCAGGAAGACCTGGAAGATTTGCGGCTGACCGCGACGATCGGAGTTGAAAAACAACGAATGACCGTTCGGCGCCCAGACCGCTTCGGTTTCGATCGCCAGGTTTCGGGTCAGACGTCTCAGTTTATGAGTGGCCATATTCATCAGATAAATGTCGGCGGACCCGTCTTTCGACAGGGTCAAGGCCAAACGCTTGCCATCCGGAGACCAGGCTGGGGCACCATTGATCCCTTTGTATTTCGCCACAATTTTGCGCGTTTTGCCGTCCAGACTCTGAATCACAATCTCGGAACGCCCGTTTTCAAACGTGACATACGCCAACATTTTGCCATCCGGAGACCAGCTCGGAGACATAATCGGTGCTGTCGATTTCAAAATCGGCTGAGCGTTATACCCGTCGGAATCGGAAATTTCCAAGCTGTACTCTTTCTTTCCTCCAACCTTACGAACGGTAACATAAGCGATTTTGGTATTGAACGCCCCTTTGATGCCCGTCAATTCCTTATAGATCAGATCACTCATTTTATGAGCAACTTGTCGTAACAGTTTGCGTGGCACATCTGTCCACTTCTTGCCCATCACCTGATCTTTGCGCAAAATGTCGATAAAACGCATTTCAATGTCGTAAAGGCCTTTGGCATTCTTGCTGATCCGACCGATCAACATATTGTCCGCCCCGAGACGACGCCAGTTGGAAAACTCGATATCATCGATGTTTGAAGGCCGTGAAGGCAGTTGCGATTCCGGCACCGGCTTGAACTTACCACTCCGATACAGATCCGAACCGATAATTTGCGCAATGTTCTCGGGCGGCATTTCATTCGGGTTATTCCATTCCAGCGGCACGATGGCGATCGGCATGGCATTATCCGAGCTTTGATCGATCTGAATGGTCAGATCCGCCTGAGCGGCAGTGGCCCAAAACCACACAATGGAAACAAAAAGTAAACGTACTGCAGACATAGACATCTCAAATCGGGTTGCGAGTTCTTTCACAGACAAAGACCTCATGGTTTAAACACAAACTGAATATGACGCTCGAACAACTCTTCCACCGGTGGTGGCGGCAAAGGCTCGGCGCGATAAACCGCTTTTTCCGCATCCTTTCGGAATTGCGCATTGGCAAATTTATTACATTGGTCAACCTTGACGCTACTGATCATGCCTTTCGGCGTTTGCGTGATCGAAATCACACACTCCGCTTTATCGGAAACTTTCGCCGCCGTCCGCCAGTTCTCTTTAACGGTGGATGCGATATTGGAAATATAAACACTCTTCAAATCGGCCAGCTCTTTCGCTTTCGCCAGCTCTCGGCGTTTGGATTCTTCAGCCGCCAATTGACGTTGAATGGCCGCAGCCTGTTCTTCCTGCTCTTTCTGCAGTCTGGCTTTCAGCGCCTCGGCTTCCAAACGTTTCTTTTCGGCATTATGCTGTTTAATCTGTTGCTGCAATGCCAGCTTCTTGGCTTCTTCGGCCTTGCGCTCCTTCAAAGCTTCCTCGACCTTTTTCTTTTCTTCCTGACGCTTTTTCTCGGCCAGAAGCGCTTCACGCTTGGCTTGTTCTGCTTTTTGCTTCTCTTTTATCGCACGTTGTTGCTCTGCCAGCACTTTTTGCTGTTCAATGGCCGCCAATCGCTTGGCTTCATCGGCCTTACGCTTCTCCGCTTCGGCTTGCAGACGTGCCTGCTCCGCTTTTTGACGCTCCAAAGCCTTTTGCTTCTGCAATTCTGCCAAACGACGCTTTTCCGCCTCGGCCTGGCGTTTGACTTCCTGCTGACGTTTCAGCTTTTCGGCTTCCTGTTTTTTGATCTCCGCCAATTTCTGTTTGACGCTGTCGGCATCCACGGTGAAGGTTTTCATCGGTTTCATTTCGGTGACGGCATTTTGCGTTTTT
>JAWVWZ010000257.1:0-2716 GCA_033723505.1 Hydrogenovibrio sp. | reverse complement strand
GGGGAGTTCGATGTGCGTGCACCGGTTGAAGGTAAAGACGAGATCGCGGAAATGTCAAAGGCCTTCAACAGTCTGTTGCAGAATCTTCAATTGGCGATCAACGAGGCGAATAGTGTGGTCGGTGCGATTGCAGAAGGTCGTTTTGATGAGCGCATCCAAGCCGATCTGAAAGGGGATCTACAGGTATTGAAGTCCGGCGTCAACGGTTCTGCGGAGAGTGTTGAATTTATGATGGCGGAGCTGGGCAAGGTCATGGATGCGTTATATCACGGTGATTTTTCATCCAAAATGGATGAACGGGTCGCCGGAGAATTCCGATCCAAAACGGAAAGTGCATTGAGTGCGATGAGTGGGACGGTTTCCGGCATTATTGCGGTGATGGAGAAAATGCAGGAAGGGAAGTTTCAGCATCGTGTTCAGGTGGAAGCCCGTGGGGATTTATTGACCCTGAAAGAGGGGGTGAATAACTCCATGGATGCGTTGGAAAGTGCCATGCAGGATATTACCCGTGTCGTTGTTGCTCAGTCGGATGGCGATCTGACTCAAAGTATCACCAATGAGTATCAGGGCGCATTACGGGTACTGAAAGATGCCGTGAACGCCTCCGCCAAGAAACTCAATCAAACCGTTGCCGAAATCCTAGGGGTGTCGGAATCCGTTGCCAGTGCTTCTTACGAAGTGTCGGACGGCTCCAATAACCTGAGTCGCCGAACTCAAGAGATGGCAGCTTCGCTGGAAGAAACCGCAGCTTCCATGGAAGAAATGACCTCAACAGTCAAACAGAATACCGACTTTGCCAACCAGGCAAGTCAGTTGGCAACGCAAGCAAGAAACCAAGCTGGAGATGGAGGCAAAATCGCGGCGCAGGCTGTCGAAGCAATGCGCACGATTACCGATACCTCCTATAAGATTTCCGATATCATTACGTTGATTGATGGGATTGCATTTCAGACCAACCTACTGGCGTTGAATGCGGCAGTTGAAGCGGCCAGAGCAGGCGATCACGGGCGTGGATTCGCAGTGGTGGCCGGTGAGGTTCGCAGCCTGGCACAAAAGTCTGCCGAAGCTTCTCGTGACATTAAGGAGTTGATTGAAAGTTCAGTCGCCAATGTTGAGGCCGGCTCCAAGTATGTCGAAGAGACTGGCGCGTCACTGGAGTCCATTAATGGAGCGATCCAGAAGGTTTCGGATATTGTTGCCGAGATCGCGACGGCTTCCAGCGAGCAGGCGACTGGTATTGATCAGGTGAATAAAGCGATTATGAGCCTGGATGAGGTTACGCAACAAAACGCTGCCCTGGGAGAAGAAACGTCTGCGGCGGCTGACTCCTTGAATGACCAGTCTGCCAGTCTGAAAGAGCTGATGAGTTTCTTTACTTCAGACGCTCAAGGGCAGAAACAGCTTGTGACTCAAGCCAAAATAGAAGCTGCCGCTAAGGAAACGAAAGCGGACAAGGGTCGTGATGGACAAGACGAAAGTTGGTCTGAGTTCTAGAATTCGGACGCTTTATTAAAACGAAAAGCCCCGTCAGGTATCGAATGCCAGGCGGGGCTTTTTTGTTTCTATCGAACGGCGGACATTTTTCTTCGAAAAAAGTTGGATTTTGAGTTAAAAAAATCGACATCTTGCCGATAAGTTCTATAGAAGGAGTTTAACTTATGAATCAGCCTGACATTACCAAAAGCTTACAGTATTTCTTCAAGAAGCTTGAAGTGCGTTCGAATGAAATAAAGAAGCTAAAAGATGCTGAAACCATCGATCATAAGCAAGTTCCTTTCGATGAAGTGGAACGGTTTGCTCGTGCGATTATGACGCAGAATATCTTTATCCATACGGTGAGTATCAACGGAAAGCCTGAGTCAACGATTTTGACCAAGGCTATGTTCAGCATCAACAAGGTGGTGCGTTTATATTACTCCACCAGCTTCGATGAATATCGTCAGGGATACATTCGTATTCGTCCCTGTCGTCAGCAACAGTTGATTGTCGTCGAACGGATGCATGGTTATCGGCCGAAACCAGAGTTGCTTTATGCCAGCTTGGATGAATGTCATGTGATACGTTTCTTTGTGAATTGGCTATTGAAGCGGATTGATTGGGAAAAAACCAAACTGAACAACCTGGATCTTTACAAACGGTTTAAAGAAATTGAGCGTCAGGAGTATGAAGAACAGGTTGCCGCCGAAATTGCCGAGCTGGAAGCCCAGGAAATTCAGAAAACACTCGACAAGCATTTCGGTAAAGAGCCATTGCCTCTGCCCAAGGCCGGAAGGTAGAGCATTCACCGAAAATAAAAAAAGCCGCTTTCAAGCGGCTTTTTTGTTTAAACATCCAGTTAGCTAGTTCGGTCTGCTGCCAGTTCGGCTAGCCTTTCCAGGGCGGTTTTGAATTGGGACGGCTCCAGAATTGAAATCGCCTGTTTGGCTTGCTCGACTTCACGCTGAGCGTATTGAATGGTGTAGTCAATGGCGCCGCTGTTTTGAATGATCTCGGTGACTTCTTTGAGGAGGTCAATGCCATCGGTTTCAATCGCACGGCGAATAACATTCTTTTCTTGCTCAGTTCCCTGTTCCAGTACATAGATCAACGGTAGGGTCGGCTTGCCTTCGGCCAGGTCATCGCCGATATTTTTACCTAACTCGGCTTCGTCGGCCATATAGTCCAGAGCGTCATCGATCAGTTGAAAAGCCGCGCCCAAGTGTTTGCCGTAATTGGC
>JAWVWZ010000256.1:0-2719 GCA_033723505.1 Hydrogenovibrio sp. | reverse complement strand
TGCAAAGTGCGCACGGTGCTCCAAAACATCTTCATAACCGATTAATCGGAAATCGCCGAACTCGGTCGGAAGCTGACATTGAGAAACGCGCTCGATCGTCTTTTCGTTTTTCAAACGATACTCAATCAAGTCGGCAATGGTGCCGATTTTCAATCCATGCTCTTCGGCATAAGCTTCCAAATCGTCCCGGCGTGCCATAGTACCGTCTTCGTTCATGATTTCCACAATCACCGAAGCCGGTTCAAATCCAGCCAACGAAGCCAAATCACATCCCGCTTCGGTATGGCCGGCACGGGTCAATACGCCACCAGGTTGCGCCATCAAAGGAAAGACGTGCCCAGGTGTGACAATATCGTCCGAAGAGGCATTTTCCGCTACGGCTGCCTGAATGGTGACCGCTCTATCCGCAGCCGAAATACCGGTGGTGACACCGCGGGCCGCTTCAATCGAGACGGTAAAATTGGTGCCATGCGGGTCCTGATTATCTCTGACCATCAGCGGCAAATGCAGTTGATGGCAACGCTCTTTGGTCATGGTCAAGCAAATCAGACCACGGCCATAACGTGCCATGAAATTGATATCCTCGGCCGTAACCGTTGATGCAGGCACCAATAGGTCCCCTTCGTTTTCACGATTCTCGTCATCCATCAAGATGACCATTTTGCCCTGTTTGTAATCTTCAATCAGTTCTTCAATCGAGTTTAACTGCATCTATCCCGTCCAATTTTCCGTTTATTGATTCGCTTTAAAGAAAGCCATTTTCCGCCAACATCTGTTTAGTTACGGATGACGATGTGTCTTCTTGTTGAGGTGCGCTCATCATTCTCTCCAGATATCTGGCCAGCAGATCCACTTCCAGGTTCACGACCGATCCGACCTCAAGTTCTCCAATCGTCGTTTCCTGTCGGGTATGCGGAACAATATTCACATCAAACAAAATACCGTCGATCTGATTCACCGTCAAACTGGTGCCGTTAATGCAAATGGAACCTTTGGCGGCGATATACTTGGCAAGTGCAACGGGCGGCTTGATCTGATAACGCCAGGAACGAGCTTCCTGGCGAATGGAAACCACCTCGCCAATCCCGTCGACATGCCCACTGACGAGATGGCCACCTAAACGATCCTGCAACCTCAAAGCCTTTTCCAGGTTCACCGACGCGCCGACTGCCAACTTCCCAAGCGTCGTCACAGTCAGACTTTCCGCTGACACATCGGCAATATAGAAGTCCGGGCCGAGCTCGACTGCCGTCAAACACACGCCATTACAAGCGATACTGTCACCGATTTTGACATCGGAAAGATCCAGCTTTCCGGTCGAAATCGTAAACCGTGCATCGCCATTCACCGGCTCGATTTTAGCGATTTTACCGACAGCTTCAATAATCCCAGTAAACATGTCTCTCCTAACCCTGAGGTAATCCGGAAGGTTTCAGGATGGCATAGACATCCTGCCCGACCATTGTAACCGATTGAAAATCCAACGAAACCTTATCCGCCATATGATGCATATTCAATAGCGAAAACATGGGTTTTGCCTGATCGCCCATCAAGATCGGCGCGAAAAAAGCATGGATTTCATTGACCAGACCGGATTGCACAAATGCACCGGCCACGATTGAACCCGCTTCCACCATCACGTCACGAATTTGCTCTTCCTCATGCAGATAGCGCAACACCGATTCAATATCCAAACGCTCTTCTTCGGCAGCGACCGCCACTACCTCGGCACCGGCTTGATACAATTTCTCCACCAAATCAGGGTTCTCTTGCGCCGATTCTTTAGAGGTCATCAAAATGGTACGACCGTCCAGCGACAACATTTTCGCCTCCAAAGGCATACTGAGATGTGCATCCAGCACCACCCGGATCGGCTGACAGGTTTCTTCCGTCAACCCCAGCGACTGCAATTGATCCTTCGGTAAACGCACTGTCAAACTCGGATCGTCGGCCAGTACCGTGCCGATACCGGTAACGATCGCACCATGTCTGGCGCGCATCAACTGCACCTGACTCCGAGCTTCCTCTCCAGTGATCCACTGGCTTTCGCCATTTTTCATCGCCGTGCGCCCATCCAGGCTGGCAGCGACTTTTAAACGAACATAAGGGAGACCTTGAGACATGGCACGAATAAATCCTTGATTGAGTTGACGAGCGTCGCTTTCCAGCAAGCCGACATCCACCTTAATGCCTGCTTGACGCAAACGTTCGATGCCCTGACCAGCGACCAGCGGGTTGGGATCCTGCATGGCGACAACGACTCTTGCCACTTTGGCGACCACCAGCGCATCGGCACAAGGTGGCGTTTTGCCCATATGCGAACAAGGCTCAAGGGTGACATACACCGTCGCCCCCTCCACCGATTCCGAAGCGTTTTTCAAGGCCTCGATTTCAGCGTGAGGTTGCCCGGCTTTTCGATGCCAGCCACTTGCAATCACCCGACCGTCTTTTACGATGACGCATCCAACTGCCGGATTGGGGCGCGTCGAATAAATTCCTTTTCGCCCCAGCTCTATGGCTTGCGCCATGAACTCCAGATCGTTTTTCGCTTCTGCATCCGCCATTATTTCGATGTAGTGGCCTTGACCAGCTTCTCGATCTCTTCGCGAAACGCATTCACATCCTGAAACGAACGATAAACAGAAGCAAAACGGACATAAGCGACCTGATCAATTTCTCCTAAAGCGTCCATCAAGAGCTCACCGATTTTGGAAGAGGG
>JAWVWZ010000255.1:0-2735 GCA_033723505.1 Hydrogenovibrio sp. | reverse complement strand
TTCGGCTATCAACATCTGGTACAAACCGCCGGGAAATCGAGAGTGTTGATTGTGTTCACCAATGGTGAACCTGAAAACTATCAGGCGCAACCTCTGCCGGAAAATCTGAAAAAAATCGCACAATCGGGGACCAAAGTGATTTTGGTCGGTGTCGGGGAAACCGCTGCCAGTCGTGTGCCTGACTTTAACGATCGTACAGGGTATTTGCACGCTAATGGCATTCTGGTGACCTCGCGTCTAGAGGCGGTGAGTATGCAAAAATTGGCCGGACAAGTTGGTGGCCAGTATCTTCATGCCTCCAAAGATGCGAATTTTATTCAGGCGTTGCTTAAAGCCATTAGCCTGGAAGCGGAGAAACGTCACTTTCAATCTTCACAGCCGGTTTGGCAGGATCATGCCATGCCGTTTATTTGGACGGCACTGGTGGCCTTGTTGTGGGCATTTTTTCCGATAAGGGGGCGTTTGCAGCGAAAATCGAATCTGGCCAGTGCTTATTGGGGCGTGGGGTTGGTGTTGTGCTTTGTCGCCGGCGGATCGGCACTGCATTCCGGGGAAGTGGAGGCTGCGGAACCGAATGTCAGCAAACACCGGCAAGCTTATGATGCGTTTGCGTCGAAAAATTATGATCTCTCTCAGCAGCTTTATGATGAAATGAATGACTACCAAGGTTGGTTTGGTGCCGGGGATGCCGCCTATCGGGCGGAAGATTATGAGTCCGCGGTTTTATATTTTCGCCAGGCCGCGTTGATGGGCCGCAACGACCGCCAACGCGCCGAGTCTCTCTACAATCTCGGTAATACCTATTATCAGACGAATCTTTTGGATCAAGCGATCGAAGCTTATGAGCAGGCTCTGGTTTATCAGCCGGATTATCCGAAAGCCAAACATAATCTTGAACTGGCCAAGCAGCGTCGAGCGGTCGAGCGCAAAGGACAACAGCAACGGGATGAATCGGGAGAAGGTCAAGGGAAGGGCAGTCAGTCGCGTGACGCCGATGGCAGTTTTTACGGGGGGCAGAAACCGAACAGCGATCCGGGAGAAGGGGTTGCCGGAGAATCTCCGGAAGGCAATAAACAAGCCAAAGACTTTGTTCTGCCAAGCGATATGGAAGAAACGGATTTTCGACTGAAATCCATGCAACGCCTGCAGGCAAATGACACGGCCAGCGCCATTTTGGATCAACAGCAGCGTATTCGGAGAATTGAAAAATTCGAACAGAAAATGGAACAGGTCGATGACAATCAGTCGGAACTTCTCATTCGCCTGTTCGAGCGTGAAGAAGGGTTTCAGGCTCGACAGGACGAATCGCATGATTTGCCGGGGGTGAAACCATGGTAGCCCGATGTCTGCAAAAAAGATTCGCTCTGGGGATTTTCACGCTGGTTCTGTGGGGACTGACCGGCGCTGTTTCGGTTCAAGCAAAAGTCAGTCTTTATCCTCAAAATATTGTGCTGGGCGAATCGGTAACCCTGATTCTCTCCGGGAGCAATATCGAAAAGGATTTCACGGCGTTTGATAAATCCAAAATACGGGCATTTTTTGAAATCTATGATGTGGAAGGCGATCAAGACCGCATTCGCTTGGAGCTTTACCCAAGAAAGGTGGGCGTCGCGAAATTTCCACCGATGCATATCGGTAAGCTGCAGTTTGCCGGAGCAACGGTCACCGTTAAGCCGAATCCCGACGTGTCTGTGACTTGGTTGCCACCTGCTGAAACCGGTTATATGAACCAGTTGCAGAGTTGGACGGCCGAAGTGAAAACTTCCGACAGCGGCCTACGCGTGAAACTGCAGGTTCACCCACATGCGAATCCGAAGGTCAAACATCTTTTCAAGCCGTTGGCGCTGGAAACGCCTCAACAATTGTTTGGTCAAAAACGGGTGTTTCAGATGCTGATTGGCGGGGAAGATCCCGGAAAATTAAAGGTACGTTCGCCCATTATCGAGGTGAAGCATTCCGGTAATAACCGCCCTTGGTTGTTTTTTGACCACACGCGTTGGCTGCAATTAAAGCCGTTACCAAGTTTTTTACCCGTTTCAATGCCGGTAGGCAGAGTTTCACTCTCGGTGCCCTCTCTGGATTTCTGGCAAGTGAAAGGCCGATTGTTGACTTGGAGCCTGTCTTTGAAAGGGCAGAATGTCGAGCAAAACAGCCTGCCGGATATGACCCATCAATTGATTGCTGGCACCGATATCGAATGGCTGACGCCGGACGTGGAAAAGGGGCAGCAATGGACGACTGAAGGCTTGGTCACGACCAAGGTCGTCAAGCAGCCTTTCCGGTTGGCTCAACTTGGGTTTATTCAACTGCCGGGCGTCAGGGTGACCTATTTCGACCCGAACTCCGGCAAACTGGTGGACCAGTTTGTTTCTGGTCAATGGCTGTTTTCCGTTCCCAGATGGCTTTATTGGCTGATGAATACGGTGTTTTATGCCTTGCTGGGAGGTGGTTTGGGACTGTTGTTCTGGATACTGATTGAAGCCATGCAAAAATACAGATTGCTATGGCGTCTGACTCGGGCTAAGGATAATGAAGCGGTTTGGCGGGCGATCCAAGGCTGGACTCACTGGCATTTCGGTTCATCAAGTGACAATTTAACTTTTGGGCAATGGCGGCAAGCGGTCGAAAACCGGTACGATGCATCCGATGAGTTGTTCAAGCTGGTGAATCAACTTGATCGAGCACACTTCAGTGAGTTGTCATTAGGAGTGCAAGACAGTGCTTTGAACTGGGCA
>JAWVWZ010000254.1:0-2736 GCA_033723505.1 Hydrogenovibrio sp. | reverse complement strand
GGCGTCGGTTCTGATAAAGACTTTGTCAACTCGATGCGTAAAGCAAAGCTGCAAGCTTCTTATGAATTGGCGAAAACCATGAAGTCCGAATTGTCCGGGGAAGACACCATGACGGGATCCGGAGAAGGGGAATACCGTTATATCATCAATAACTTCGTTGATAAGGTAAACCTGTCCGGTGCGCAAGTGGTTCAGCAGAAGGTCGAACCGATCAACGGACAATATAAAGCCTATGTGTTGATGAAATATCCGTACAACGAATTCAACCAAGTGTTGCACGATTCCCAGTCAACGGCGGCACAAAAGAAAACCTTGCAGGATGCTTACGACAGACTGATGAAAAAAATCGGTGAGTGATTCGTTTGAGTTAAAATCCCGTGAATACGGGGTTTTAACGACATTCTTTTAAGATTCATGGGCTTAAGACCACTTTCGGACAGGGTTGCGAATCATCGCTTGGATTTTGCTTTGACTGGCCGACCGCACTCAAGTAAGATTTCATTTTTATTTACTTGTTTGAATCATCCCAACCACCTATGAGCAAAATTATTGACCTTAAAGGGTCCATCCTTTCTTTAACTGTATTACACATTCATTCCGAGGATATCGAACAAACCAAGCAGGCGCTTGCGGCAAAAGTCGAACAGGCACCGGATTTCTTTGTCGGTGTGCCCGTTGTGATCGAGCCACATGTCGAATTGAAGGATCCGACGTTTTTAGCCTTGTTGGTCGAGTATTTCTATCAGCTACAGTTGATTCCTGTCGGGATTCGCACCCAGGATAAAGCGATTCAGGAACAGGCGGCTTACGCCGGGCTGGCGGTTTTCCCTGCTGAAAAGAAAAAGAAAGCGAAAGAAAAGGCCGAACGCAAAGTCGAGGGGCCAGGTGAGCCGACAACAGCGATGACGGTGAATGGCAGTGTCCGTTCCGGGCAACAGATTTATGCCAAACAGCGGGATTTGATTGTCATGGGGTCGGTCAATCCCGGTGCGGAAATCGTAGCCGATGGCCATGTTCATGTATTTGGAAAAATCATGGGCAAGGTGTTTGCCGGCTCTGCTGGCATGACTGAAGCCAAAATTTTTGCCAAAGAACTCAATCCCGAGTTGGTGTGTATCGCAGGCATGTATCAATTGTCGGAAGATATCGAGCCGCAATATAAACAAGGTTTTGTTGAGATCAGTTTAAAAGACGATAAACTGGTCTTTAATACCGAAATTTTAAATTAACATTCAATCAATGATATTTTGAATAGGAGAAACGTGTGTCGAGAGTGATCGTGATCACCTCCGGTAAGGGAGGCGTCGGAAAAACAACGACCAGTGCGAGTATTTCGGCTGGTTTGGCGATGAAAGGTTATAAAGTGGCGGTAATCGATTTCGATGTGGGCTTGCGCAATCTGGATCTGATTATGGGCTGCGAAAGACGTGTCGTTTATGATTTCGTCAATGTAGTGCAAGGTGAAGCAACGCTGAAACAGGCATTGATCAAGGATAAGCGTATCGATAACCTTTACATCCTGGCAGCCTCGCAAACCCGCGATAAAGACGCTTTGACCAAGAAAGGCGTCGGCAATGTCATTGAAGATTTGAAAGCGGATGGGTTCGATTTTATTATTTGTGACTCTCCGGCAGGGATTGAAAAGGGCGCGCAGCTTGCGCTTTACTATGCTGATGAAGCCATTGTCGTGACCAATCCCGAAGTTTCTTCTGTCAGAGATTCCGATCGTATTCTTGGCATTCTGCAAGCCAAATCGCAGCGTGCGGAAAATGGTGATGAACCGATTGTCGAACACTTGGTGTTGACGCGTTACAACCCGGAAAGAGTGGAAACCGGTGAAATGCTGGCGGCGGATGACGTCATCGATCTTTTACGTGTTAAATTACTGGGCGTAGTGCCGGAATCACAACAGGTATTGAATGCGTCCAACTCGGGCACGCCGGTCATTCTTGAGTCGGGTTCGGATGCAGCGCAAGCCTATATGGATATTGTCGACCGTTTCCTCGGTGAGGAAAAAGAACATCGCTTCTTGAGTTCCGAGAAAAAAGGACTGTTCCAGAAGTTGTTCGGGAGGTAAGCATGGCATTACTAGATTATCTTTTAGGGCAAAAGAAAAAGAAATCTGCCGGTGTTGCCAAGGACCGTTTGCAGATCTTGTTGGCACATGAGCGTTCCGAACGTCAGGCGCCGGAGTACCTGCCGAAGATGCGCGAAGAGATTCTTCAAGTCATCAGCAAGTACGTCCAGATCGATCAGGATCAACTACAGATTTCGGTAGACGAGGCCAATGGTTATGAAGTGCTGGAATTGAATCTGGTGCTGCCTGAGAAATAACCCCAGCCTGGTAGAATTTTCCATAAAAAAAGCCCTTACCCGGGCTTTTTTTATGTCATGCGGAAGTCCATGAAATCAAGGGGTTTCCGCTGACTGCCCATCTTGTTCAGAGCTTGGTGGAGGCTCCGGAGCCAACATTTCACCTTCTTTATAATTCGGAAGGTATTTGATTTCGACCAGTGCACCGAACACAGGGTGATCGATGTAGTGGATTTGATGGGATTTGATCTTGCGGGATTCACGCAGTTGAAAGCGCCAGTATTCGGGTAGCTGGTCTTCCGGCAAATTTTCGTTTTTGGCGAAGTCGTCGCGAATACGGTAAGGAATTTTATGCTCCAGTTCCAGGTTCAGCACCACGTGTGGGTAGCGGGATTTATAAAATCTGAGAGTCCCTTCCAGTCG
>JAWVWZ010000253.1:0-2773 GCA_033723505.1 Hydrogenovibrio sp. | reverse complement strand
TCCAAAACACCGGATTCAGTTTTCGATAATGGCTGTTATCTCCACCAGTTCGTCTACCAGGCCTAACCCCCGCCTGGCAGATTTTACGCTTGCCCGCAGGCCAGCAGGTAATCCAAAATCGGATTGGCCGGTAGCTGCATATCTCTTTGAAGATACATCGGCAGGAATGTCGGGGAAGCCACCATACCGCGCGCCATCATTTCATTAATGGTCTGTAGATACTGGAACCCGGTTTTACCGACATACAAGGCTTTCAGGGATTGGGTTTTCTGAAGCCGAAGCGCATCTTTCAACCCTCTGAGATACAGATAATCCTTGGTGAACCCCCCCCCGCGATACACGCGTGCCGTCAGCCGGAACGCCTCATCCTTGTCCAACCCGTAATCGTTGATCAGGGTTTTGAAGGTATGGGAGAAATCATAATGCTTGACCATCATATCGACTGCGATCACTCTTAGCGCCAGAGTTTTCAAGCGAGTTAGATTTAGGTTGCCCGTCATATATTCCGCCAGAATCGCAAGGCCTTCCTGAGTATAGGTATTTCCCGGCAACCCCAGTTTGAACACGTTCAGCGGCTGCTGCTCGGCATTGAAGGTGGTCACCATATGCACCCCCAATTCGTGATGGATCAATGCATTGAGCTCGACCTCATTCATCCACATCGACTTATTGATCAAAATGGTCTTTTTGCGGTTGTCGACCATGGCCGAGGCCACGATCTTATCGGTGATTTCGACCTTGCAATCGATTTGATACTCCTCCAGCGCCTCCATAAACCGACGTTTGGCCTGTTTGGCATCGATATGCCGAGGTTCGAAGGACTCGTAGGGTTTGGCATAGAGTAAAAAGTGCGCCAACTGAATATCTTCGGCACTGGGTTCGCCATAATAGCGCAAGGAATTATAAAGAAACTTTTCCGTCCCGATGGTGGTCAGCAAGTCGATTTTCATCGCATAGGCATCAATGACGTCCCGGTAAAGCTGCTGAATCGAAATGTCGGTGACCGCCGATTCCGGCAAACGGTATAACGCTTCGCGGAATTCGAACGGATTGATTTCCAATTGACGATAGCTGAATGCCGGTTCGTAGTTGAAGCCTCTGGCAAAAAACCGCTTCTTTTCCCGAATGATATTTTTAGGGTTGATATACGCCAAGGTCTCGATGCCTCGGCATAGCCGGAACAGCTTTTGATCCAGTTTGCGAACGGCCGGTTCGATATCTGACGACAGGAATGCAGAGGTCTGCCCGACCGCTTTCGAGCGATACCGCTTGGCGAAGTACCCGGCCGTTTTGACGAAGCTTTTCTTCAACCCGCTTTTCAAGGCATCCAGTACCAGCGGATAAGGCTCTCCGGACAACTCGTCCATAAAGACTTTCTTCACCTCAGTCGGCAACACCAGCGTATTTTTGAAGTGCCGTGTGACAAAAGTCGCCAGGTAGCCTTTACCCCAAAAGACTTCATTGAATCCGGAACGGCTTTCCACATTCGGCAATTCGATCCGATCCAGAACCTTACACCAGTGATCCATCGCCTTACGCCAGCGATCAACGTCCAGTTGCACCGTTCCGATATTGAACACCGGCGGCACAACATCGCTCAAGATTCGTAAATGGTTATAGGAATGCATGTCGTACACCAGACAATTGCCGTGCAATTGCTCGACCTTGCGAATCATCGCCGCCAAAACCCGATAGAAACGTGCATGTTTTTCCAGGCTGCGCGCTTTCGCCTCTTCCGGCACCGGGGTACGCCAAACCTGCTTTCCCCAGGCCTCTTTTTCATAGACGCAGTTGTCCGGCCCGCGGTTGAGATCATACTCGTAACGGGAGTCTCGACCGATGATCGTCATCGGCATCGCCGAGATCATTTCTCCGGTGAAAGGGTCTTCTTCGAAGAGCCTTTCCGCGTCGCTCAACAAGCAAAGGTCTTGAAGTTCCGCACGGAAACCGTGGCCATCGTGGATGGCGGTACAAATAAAGACCCCATAATCTTCAATCTTGACTTCAAATGCGCCGTCAATGCAGGCATGAAATGTCTGCCCTTGCTCAATGGCTTGAAGACACTCGGCTTCCGACCAGTTAAGCATCTTTGATGGCCTCAAGAAACTCGGACTTCCGAGCCTGAAGATTTCTTTTGGCCTGCACTACGTTTTCGACAAAATCGATGATTTTGGTTTGTAGCTTGGTTCGGTTCAACTTGTTGATTCGCATGATGCCGCCGGGACTTAGGACATTCACCTCAATCAACTTGCCGTTGATGACATCCAGCCCAACGAAATACAATCCATCTCTGACCAGCTTGGGACCGATCAGCTTACACAGGTCTTTTTCATCCTTGGACAGGCTATGTTTTTTGACCGTGCCGCCGGCATGAACATTCGCCCGCACTTCCCCCGTCGCCGGCACACGCTTCATTGCGCCGATGGGTTCACCGTTCAGCATCAAGATCCGCACATCGCCCTGATCGGCACCTTCCACATACTCCTGCAGAATGACATAATTGCCGTCCTTGCTGCTGTTGATATAGAAATCCAACAAGGAACGGAAGCTGTCAATCGCCTGTTTTTCCACCATGATCACGCCTTGACCGCCGTAACCGTCCAAGGGTTTCATAATCATCTTGTCGGTTTCTGAGTTTCTCAACACGCTCTCCAGATAATCCGGGGTTTTCGACACATAGGTTTTCGGAATAAACCGGTTATTGGGATCGTCGAATGACGAGGTATAAAGTTTATTGTTGGCGATCCGCAAGCCCTCGATATCGTTCATAATG
>JAWVWZ010000252.1:0-2792 GCA_033723505.1 Hydrogenovibrio sp. | reverse complement strand
TGCTTGGGCTTAAAATGTGGTGCGAGCGGAGAGACTCGAACTCTCACACCAAAGGCACCAGAACCTAAATCTGGCGTGTCTACCAATTCCACCACGCTCGCAAAAATAATGTGGTGGCCTGACCTGGAATCGAACCAGGGACACAGGGATTTTCAATCCCTTGCTCTACCGACTGAGCTATCAGGCCAAAATTGATTGGCGTATTATAGAGAGCGGACTTCGGGCTGTCAAATCTTATTTCAAATATTCTAAAAAAAATCCTTCTGTAACAAATTGAAGGCCAAAATTGGATTAAAACGGCACCTCCAATCGCTCTAAATTGAGACGAAATCCGGTGCCCATTTTTTAATAAACTATGAAACATCTGAATCGATCACGCCGTCTATGCCGCAGACTCTAAAAATAGCCTCCCTTACTCCAGCGATTGCCAGTTTTGATTGAAATACCTTTCGATATTCCCGCTCCTATCCCAGCGGAAACAAAACAGCCATTCATTGTCGATCAACTGGCGAACCACTTCATTCTCTTCCGCCACTTTCTCGATCGCCTTTCTCGGGGCATCAATATAGACACTCAAGCGGAGAGGTTCGTGCATCCAGTTCTCACCATTGTGTAATGATTGAAGCGGCAAGCCGATTCGCAAATCGCCACCATTGCCTTCAAAAACCCCGATACAGCCGTCAACGACATTGTGCAACACCTTGTTACCACTTCCATAGACGTAATTGTCACAAACGGACGCGTAGTATTGAAGGTTAATCCAACTGGCCACGACCATAGGGGCCGTCATAATCAGTGTCAGTAACGATAAATCCGTATCGACCTGCCAGTCATAGTCATGCAAAAATGCACGCCCTTGGAAATCCGTGCCTCTCGTCCGATATCTTGGAGCCACAATGAAGGAGGCATTGTTGGACAGTCCCCACTCCGGTCTGACCTGCGACCAATCTTTGGCACGACGCTGAATGGATTCATGGAGTTCACGGCCTTGAAGATCCGTTAGCCCTAGGCGTACTGCTCGCTCCTGTCTGGCCAACTCCGTGGCCTTCGACAACCATCGCTGGATATTGTCATTCAGCGGCTGCGCCCCGAAACAAGTAAACTCGTCAGTGGTGGTATTATGCATGGCCGCCATAAAGTGCGTGTTGTCAGGAATGGCGATACCTTTATCCGCCAACCCTTGACGAACGGCACCATCGTTCAACAGAAACGCCAGCACCTTGACATTGATTTCCCCGGTTTGCCCTCCACAGGCACCACAATCCAACCCCGCGGCATGCGGATTGTTGCAACTGCTACTGCCGTGTCCGACCAGCAAAACCGTTTCAGCAAGGTTATGATCCAGTCCCAAGCCATGAAGAATTCCAGCCGCCAAATCAACTTTTTGCTCAAGTGACAAGGGTTCGTCACTTTGTGTCAATTCAAACTCGTCGCTGGTCGGCAGATGATTGACAGGCATTTCATGCTCCTGCGGCATCAAGCTGTTGCGCAACAGCTTGAAAGCATAGGCCAGCCCGGTCGCTTCGACCATACTGAAGGTTGCCGGTGGTGAATACCCCCATTCAACCCAACGGGCTTTCTTATTCAGTGCATGCATCGTTGATTGGCGCGTGTCGTCCGACAATACTGGTGTCACCTTGATTCCCGACTTCAATAGCCCCGGCAATTGAGGCCGGGACAGATCCGTACCAATCGGCTGATACTCGATCGGCAGACCAAAAAAACCTGCAAATCCAATGGTTTCAATACCGGCATCCTGCGCCTCCAATGCGCGCCGAATCACTTCGGAACGGACATCAATACAGAAAGCCGCCTGTAAAACCGGCTGGGAAGGTTCGGATTTCTCCATCGTCTGACTTGCATGCTTTAGCTGTTGCTGCAAGGTTGACTGATAGGCGATCTCTGCTGCACGCTGCCAGACCCAGGATTTCGCCTGTGCAGCTTCGTGTGTTTCGATCAGTTCCGGCAAGATATTCATCTGATGACGCCACATTAATTTCAATTCATTGAACACCGTGCGGTCCGTGTCTCGCTGATGTCGCCACAGCACCCATTCCCAGGCGACACGAATCGCCAGGAAATCCAGCATCAAATTATTATCAAAGCCACTGAGTCTATCTTGCCAACGCAAATAGGCGACCCAGGACGCCCAGCCATTGACATCCAACAGGAGCGCATGAGCATAATCGGCAATTTGATTGTCCAATACCCGCAGCCCCAATAGAGCTTCCGATAAAAGATCTTCCGGCGTTTCAGGCAAATCGAGGAATTGCTGAGTCAGGCCGTCTTCGGCCATCAGAATTTCAATCCCCTTATCCTGACGGGTGGTAGCCAACCATTCACTATATAGACCCTTATAGGTCTCGGCATAACAGCCTTTATCTTCTTTCTGACGAAAGAAATCAGCACAGAACTGACTGATTTGATGAGTGATTTCATCACGCCAGGCCATTTTGTATTTGCGATCCCGTCCACTGTCGACAAAATCACTGACATTGTGCCAGTGCGTATGCTCATCATCTTCCAGAAGATAACGCTCAAGATTTTCAACACTGAAATCCTTACCCAGCTCTTTCGCTGCCTGTTCTAAATGATGCGGCAGCAGGAGCTCCATCCAGATTTCCTGAAAATAGGACTTCGGCATCAGGCACTGTGCCTGACTCAGGGCCGCCAATTTTGCTGAAACCTTGTAAAAAGGCTCTTCACGCATTTCCCACCAGGGGTTGACGGCAATCAGTTCATCCAATGGCCAGGTCGGGGCAATTTTCGCACATGCCTTGTTCAACTCGTTC
>JAWVWZ010000251.1:0-2809 GCA_033723505.1 Hydrogenovibrio sp. | reverse complement strand
GCCCAAGAACGTCATTTATGCCCAAGCCGGCGGGGTCACCGCCGTCATCAACACCAGTGCCGCCGCGGTTTTCGAAACCGTTCGGGAACACCCGGAAAAGTTCGGTAAAGTCTATGCCGCCATCAATGGTATCGTCGGCGTGCTGGAAGAGCGATTGGTGGATATCGATACCCTCACACCGGAAGATTTCGATCGACTGAAAAGTCATCCTGGTGCCGCATTCGAGGCGTGTCGCTTTGACCTGGACCCGATTGAATACAACCCGGAACAATACCAGCGGGTTCTGGAAGTCTTCAAAACTTACGATATCGGTTATTTCTTCTATAACGGTGGCAACGGCTCCATGGTCACCGCTCAGAAAGTGGCCGACTATTGTACCGAGCACGGTCACCCGGTCACCTGTATCGGCATCGCAAAAACCATCGACAACGACCTGGCTCTGTCTCACTGCAGCCCCGGATTCGGCAGCGCTGCAAAATACGTTGCCGCCAGTCTGTTGGAAGTGGTGATGGACTTGAAGTCGATGCACAACACTTCGACCAAATTCGTGTCTTTTGAAGCCATGGGCAGAAACACCGGCTGGTTGACCATTGCCGGCGGGCTTTTGAAAACGGTCATGCCGGATCTGCCGCTGTTGATACTCCCGGCTGAACGGGCATTCGATAAAGCCGCTTTCCTGTCAAAAGTCACACACCTTTTCAACGAACAGGGTTATTGCATCTGTATCGTCTCGGAAGGTCTGAAAGATGCTTCAGACCGTTATGTTGCCATCGCCAATATCGAGCATACCGAAACTCATGACTACACCCAATTAGGAGGCGTCGGCTATACCCTCTCACACATGGTCGCCAATGAGTTAGAGGTCAAAACCCACACCATCGTACCGGATTACCTGCAACGTTCCGCCAGCCATTTCGTCTCGGAAGTCGACTGGCAAATGGCTTATGAAGCTGGAAAAGCCGCCGTGCTTGCCGCTTTGGACAACCAACATGGCGTGCTGCCTGTTGTGGAAGCCACTCAAGAAGCCCCCTTTTCATGGCGGTTTAAAAATGTCAAACTGATGGAGGTCGCCGACTTGGAAAAGCGCGTGCCCGATGCGTTTATCAGCGAAGACGGCATGGACATCACGCAAGCGGCCATCGACTATCTGCTACCGCTGATTCAGGGCGAACGCCACTTGCATTATCAAAACGGCCTGCCCGATATTCGGCCCTTTGACTTCAAGTTGGTGACGCCGAAACTCATCCCTTTTAAAGCGGTTGAGCATTGATTGCTTGAATTAATTACCCCTTAAGGCGGGAGACAACGATGAATATAGGAAATATGGACCTCACCACCCTCTGGTATGAATATGGCGAACCCTGGAGCATCAACATCCTGCTCGCCCTACTGATCTTCTTATTGGGTCGCCTAGCCATTAAACTGATTCTGAAACTGGTCAAAAAGCTCATGAACAAAGCGTCCATGGATGCGATGCTGAGCGACTTCATTCTCTCCATCGCCAATGGGCTGATGCTCCTGTTCGTCATTATCGCCGCCCTCGCCCAATTGGGAGTCGATACCACATCGCTGGTCGCCCTGATTGGTGCTGCGGGCTTGGCGATCGGCCTGTCATTGCAGAAATCCCTGCAAAATTTCGCCGCCGGCGTCATGTTGATCATTTTCAAACCTTTCAAGGTCGGCGACGTCATTGAAGCCGGAGGCGTATTAGGCACCGTCGAGTCGGTCGGCATTTTCAGCACCACCTTTCGTACAGGCGACAACAAAGAAATCATCGTGCCCAATGGCGGCATCTATTCCGGCAGCATCACCAACTTCTCGGCCAGAGATACCCGGCGCGTCGATATGGTATTCGGTATCGGCTATGATGACGACCTTCGCCAGGCGAAAACCATTCTCGAAAAACTCATCTCCGAAGACCCAAGAGTTCTGGCGGACCCGACACCGACAATTGCCGTGTCGGAATTAGGGGACTCCAGCATTAATATCATTGTCCGCCCCTGGGTCAACGCCGGGGATTACTGGAAGTTACTGTGGGATATGAACGAAAAGGTGAAACTGGCCTTTGATGAAGCCGGAATTTCCATCCCTTACCCACAAATGGATGTGCACCTGCATACCAATACCGATGAAACCGAATTTAAAATAGCAAGTAAGGAAGTCACGTGATTCAACGCAATACGATTCGATCCCCACTCTTTATCGCCATGACCACTCTCTGTGCGAGCACCGGTTACGCTGCCGATCCGGAATATGGATTGAGCGGCTCCGGAGAAGCAGGCTACTCGGGAAGCACGGGCAATACCGTCGAAGAATCTCTCTCCGCCTCAATCAAACTCAAATACCTGCAGAAATACTATGAGGTCAATGGGTTATTGGAAGCCAATAATAAAACGGAAAACCACATCCAAACCCAAGAACGTTATGTAGGGGACCTGCAAAGCAACTTTTTCTTTTCCAGCTACCAGAAAGCCTATAGCTTCGCACAAGGTCGCTGGGAAAACGACCGTTTCGCCAATATCGACCTCAATAGCTACTATATTGCCGGTCTGGGGTACAACCTCTATAAAGAAAAAAACCTGGTGCTCGCATTTGAAGCCGGTCTGGGTTATCAAAATATGAACTACTCGCCAGGCAGTCCCACCGGGGATTTCGATCAGAAAATCGGTAAAGCCTCTGCGAAATTCGAATATGGCTTCAGCCCAAATGTCCGTTTTCTACAAGACCTTTCGGAGTTCTACGGGGAAAGACAGGCAAACTTCGAATCCAATAGCGCCATCAAGGTCAAACTCAATGGGCATCTCAGATT
>JAWVWZ010000250.1:0-2824 GCA_033723505.1 Hydrogenovibrio sp. | reverse complement strand
CCTTCGTCACCGGCAACGGATTCGATAGAAACAACTGTTCCGTTCATGTTTTCGTAAGTTGCCTGTGCAGCAGCCAAAGCTTCAGCCGCCAGCTTTTCAAGCTCGGCACGACGTGCTTCGAACTCAGCCAGGTTTTCTTTTGTTGCCGGCTTTGCTTTACCTTGAGGGATCAGGAAATTACGCGCGTAACCAGCCTTAACTGTAACTTGTTCACCCAAGTTACCTAGGTTTTGTACTTTTTCAAGCAGAATAACATTCATCGCTCAAACCTCTAAATTTAATTTTCACTATCTTGTGACCAACGGCTTCGAATATCCATCCAGGTATCCACCAAGCCAATTGTCGCTAAAATCAAAATTGTTTGCGGAAACAAAAACAACAACACGTACAACCCCATCAACCAGGCTTTGCTCATCTTTCTGACGCTGACGGCATGATGGGCAATCGCCAAACCGGGGAACATCAGTCCCGCCATCATCACGCCGGACAGGTCTTGAATCAGCCCCGTCTGCACGAACAGCCCCGCAATCGCGATGACCACAGCCAAATAGGCCAGGTTCTTCGGCAGTCTGAGCTGATAAAAATCCGCTGCAAACTGTCCCGGATGGTAAAGGACGCTTTGCCACCAACGCGCCAACAGCACGATAGAGAACCAAAGCCCGACCAAAAACATCGCGATCAGCATGGTTGCGACCTGTGACATATTGCCAATCAACTCGGTCGGCGTGGCAACGTTCGCTTCCTTCAACAAGGGAAGCAAAGCCTGATCGATCAACTGCTTCCACCAGGCGGCCGTATCACCGACCACGAAATGGAAAACAATGACCGCAAACCCTGCCATCAGCATGCCGAGGTTCAACGTGCTGGCCAATGAGTTGGTGTTTCGCAACACCAGCGCCATCAGCCACACAGGTAACAGGTATTCAACAGCCGACACCACTCCGGGCAATATGCCACCAAGCAGGACGGCCGTCACAGCCAAATTCACGACTAACGCCGCGATTAAAATCTTCACCCCTTCGTTCACACCGATTCGGAGTGTTACCATCGCGACAATCGCGCCGAGCAACACGCCAAATGGGGCAAACCAAACGGTCAAAAAAGATAAGAGAACTGTTGCCACATAAGCCTGAATCTGGCCTTTCATAATGTAGTTAGCAACAAATAGCATTTCCTATCCTTGGTTGTTGTTTCTACTCAATCAAACTTATTTGTGTTGATCTGTATATGGTAATAACGCAAGGTAACGAGCGCGCTTGATTGCAGTCGCTAGTTGACGCTGGTATTTTGCGCTGGTTCCGGTAATACGACTCGGAACGATTTTACCTGTTTCAGTGATGTAGCTTTTTAGAGTATCCAAATCTTTGTAATCGATCTCTTTTACGCCTTCAACAGTGAAACGACAGAATTTTTTTCTTCCGAAATTTCTAGCCATTGTTTTCTACTCCTCTACGCTTGTCTTCTTTGTAACCAGCCATTACAGAAGGCTCAGTCACCGCTTCGTTACGCTTAATAAACATATTGCGAAGCACCGCATCGTTGTAGTAGAACAAGTTGTCCAATTCGTTTAGGGTTTCTTGATCACATTCGATATTCATTAGCACGTAATGAGCTTTGTGAACTTTGTTGATTAGATAAGCTAGCTGACGACGACCCCAATCTTCCAAGCGGTGAATAGATCCACCTTTCTCTTCGATAAGACCACGGTAACGTTCAATCATTGCAGGCACCTGTTCACTTTGATCAGGGTGCACTAAAAATACGACTTCATAATGACGCATTAATTGATCTCCTTATGGATTAATAAAAAAGCCTCCCAATACTCAATCAATGTGGATTCAGCTCGGTGAAGCAAGGAAATTCAGATTTTTTATGCTCTGAAAGCGAGGAATTATAACGATTTTATCGTAATAGGCAAGGAATATTGCGTTTTATTTTGTTCTAAAAACAAGAGGATAACGAGACATACGGGCGGGAGTCGCCGATTGAAAATCTGCCAGGCGGGGGCAGTCTCAATCGACGTCAAAAAGCGTCTGCTATAGAGACATCTCTTCTTTGACCTGGTCAACCCACTGATCAACCCGTTCGGCGGTCAATTCAGGCTGCTGATCTTCATCGATCGCCAGGCCGACAAAGAACTCTTCATCTTCGGTCACGGCTTTGGATTCATCAAATTCAAATCCGTCCGTCGGCCAGTAACCAACCGGAATACTGCCGTTTTCCAAAGCGACATCATGCATCATCCCCATGGCATCCAGGAAATATTCGGCATAATCGGCTTGATCGCCCAAACCGAAACAGGCAACCTGCTTATCGGTAAAGTCGATCTGCTTGAAATCGTCCCAGAAATCGTCCCAGCTGCTTTGCAACTCACCATAGTACCAAGTCGGTTGTCCCAGAATAATCTTGTCATATTTGGCAAAATCTTCCGGACTGGCAGAAGCGATATCATAAACATCGACGATATCCGCACCGATTTTATCTTTAATCATATCCGCAACACGCTCGGTGTTACCGGTATCCGTTCCGTAGAAAAGACCGACTTTTCCCATAGTATTGAATCCCTTATTGCTTGTTCTTTCGACTAAATGATGGTGATGACAAAGCGGATTTCATTTAAAATCCCCTTTATCTTATATAAAAGTTTTAAAATTCTAAACAGATATTACCATAACGAAGTTTGATTTTAATCTTAAAAAAATTTATACCTTAGAATGAGTATGGCTAATTCAGAATCAACATTCGAGCCGGTCGACTGCTTCAAGTGCCGCTATTTTTATATCACTTGGGATCAGAGCCAACCCAAAGGGTGCAAGGCGTTCGG
>JAWVWZ010000249.1:0-2864 GCA_033723505.1 Hydrogenovibrio sp. | reverse complement strand
CGCAGCGAAACGCATTATCGTCGAGGCGCCGGTGTATGACGCCTTTATCGAAAAATTTTACCGGCATTTGTCGGGGCTGAAAATGGGCGATCCGTCAGAGGAATCGACTCAGATCGGGCCGATTGCCCGAGCGGATTTGCGTGAAGGGTTGCATCGTCAGGTCTGTATGACGGTCGAGCAGGGCGGGCGTTGCCTGTTGGGCGGGGAAATGCCGGAAGGAGACGGGTTCTTTTACCCGGTGACCCTGCTGGTGGATGTTACTCCCGAGATGCAGGCATCCTGTGAAGAGACGTTTGGCCCGATTGCGGTGGTGATGAAGGCGGATTCTCCGGATCATGCGCTGGCCATGGCAAACGAGACGATCTATGGCTTGGCGGCATCTGTCTGGACGGCGGATGTAGCGCTTGCCGAGCGCATGGCCAGTGAAATCGAAGCCGGTCAGGTGGCGATTAACGGCATTGTGAAAACCGATCCGAGACTGCCGAGCGGCGGCATCAAGCGTTCGGGTTATGGCCGGGAGCTCGGCCCGCATGGGATTATGGAGTTTGTGAACGTGCAGCAGGTTTGGGTTGGCCCGAAACGGGATGGCTGAGCCTTTATTGAAAAGCAAGCCGTCGGGGCCGACTTATTTTTCTTGAGTCAGAGCCCCGTTCAAAAAGAGTTTAACGCTTTGCTGGAGTCCGGCTTCCAGCTCCTCTTCCGGGATACTTTCACCCAGCATAAATCTTAAATAGAAAGGTGCCTTAATCATTTCCAACAGTTGATAGGCGGCCAGTTTGCAGTCCATGGGCTTCATGCGTTTGTTTTTGACCAGCTTGGCAAAATAACTGGACAGAATGTCTGTCGCTCTTTGTGGGCCATAGGTGTAAAAAATCTTCTGAATATGCTCCTGATCGAGGCTGTTTTCGGCGAGCACCAAACGGTAAAGCGCAATACCATCTCCAGAGAGCGCGACGCGTTGCAGCTTACGCCCGAATTTGAGCAGGCTGGCTTCAATGTCTTCAGTCCAGACGGCATCGGAATCGAATTCATCAAAGACTTCGCTGGTTTTTACCTTTAAAACAGCCTCGAATAACCCGAGTTTGTTGCCGAACAATTGATAAAGCGTTCCGAGAGAACCGCCGGCTTTTTTGACGATTTCATTCACGCTGGCACCGGAGTAGCCGTTTTTCAAAAACGTTTCGCCAGCCACTTCCAATAGTTTCTGGTGGCGGGCAATGCCTCGTTTTGTGGTGCAGGGGCATTCAATCGGGTTGTTGGTTTCTGTCGTTTGGGTCATAAGGGTCTTGCATAATTTTCTACTGTACTTAGGTGAATTATACATGGAAACAAAAGTGTAATGTATGCTACACTATTTTTTATTAATTCAATCTTGATATGGGATAAGTGACTATGAGTGGTTTAATTGCTATCACCGGAGCGAAGCGTTCCTTTTTCAAAATGATCCTGGTGGCAGCGGCGGCGCTTTTCAGTGTGTCGGCGTTTTCAGCCGGGCCTGCACATCAGGCCATGCCGGTTTCCGTAGTGGTTGCCAAGAAAACGGATGTCGGGATCGAATATGAGTACCCTGCGAGAACCAAAGCGTCTCAGCAAGTGAGCGTGGTGGCTCAGGTCAGCGGTATTCTCGAGAAAAAGCTCTATAAAGACGGTGACAAGGTTACGAAAGGACAGTTGCTTTACCAGATCGATCCACGTCGTTACCAGGCCAAGGTTTACCAGGCCAAGGCACAGGTTGGGGTTGAAGAGGCCAAGCTGCAGCAGGCTCAGAGAGAATATAAGCGTGTAAAAGGCCTGTATAAAAATAAAGCCGTCAGTGAGCAGGAATTAGACACGGCTTTGTCCAATCTGGAGTTGGCGAAGGCCGGTCTTCAAGGGGCTAAGGCGGCCTTAAGCGATGCGACGATTGATCTGGATTATGCCAGTGTTCGAGCTGAAATTTCCGGTTATATCGGCCAGAAACAACAGGATGTCGGGAGTCTGGTCGGGACGTCTGCAGATAACAGTGTGCTGACGACCATCACAAATTTGAATACCATCTATGTCGATTTTGCCATTCCCGATAATGATATGAACGAGCAGCGTGAACTGATTGCCAACGGGCAGTTGAAATTGCCTGAAAACAACCAGTATGAGGCGGTTTTGATCGATCCTAAAGGGCGTACGGTTGCCACCGGAAAGGTGGATTTTACCGACAGTAAGATCGATCCGTTGACCGGCGGAGTGAAGGCGCGAGCGATCTTTGATAACCAAGACAAAAAAGTTTTGCCGGGAGAGTTTGTGCGAATTCGTCTGGTTGGCGCAAAACGTTTGAATGTGTTTAGCATTCCGCAAAAAGCGGTGCTCCAGATCGGGCAACAGTCGTTCGTTTATGTCGTCAAGGATGGCAAGGCGAAATTGATGCCGATCCAGATTGCGAGAGGTCTGAAAGATCAATGGCTGGTAGATGGCGGCCTGAAAGAAGGCGATCAAGTCATTATCAATAATCTTATCAAGCTTCGTCCGGATACGCCAGTGATGGTAATGCCTGCCAAGCCAGCTCAAGCCCACGGGAAAAAATAAAGGTCTGTTCAAATGATATCTAAGTTTTTCATCGACCGTCCCGTGATGGCGACGGTGTTTTCAGCGATTATCGTCATTGCAGGGTATGTCGGGCTGACGGCTTTGCCGGTTTCCGAATATCCGCAAATCGTTCCGCCACAGGTTAATGTGACGGCGTCCTATCCGGGCGCCAATGCCGAAACCATTTCCGATACTGTCGCGGCGCCATTGGAGCAGGCGATCAACGGTATCGATAATATGATTTATATCAACAGTACCACCTCCTCTTCCGGTACGTTGAATCTGACAGTGACTTTCAAGATCGG
>JAWVWZ010000248.1:0-2883 GCA_033723505.1 Hydrogenovibrio sp. | reverse complement strand
GGGTTGACGGATGTGGCTGTCGTGGATGAAGTGGTGCTGAATCAAGCTGCGCAGGCTTTGTCGCCTGAAAAGGTTCAAACGCTGTATCAGGTCGCTTTGCTGGCTCAGCAGGATATGCGTATGGCGCCGGATATTCGTATTGGGTTTGAGATGGCGCTTTTAAGAATGCTCGCGTTTGAACCTGGAATGGCTTCGGGTGCTGGAGCCGCGAGTCAGGAATCGAATGGTACACAATCACAGGCTCTGACGGGCAGGCTGGCAGGGGGAGTGACATCCCCCCAGCAAGAGCAGACGTCCAGTTTGCCTCAAGGGACATCCGAACCGAATAACAGCTTGAACCCCCATCAATCCTTGGAAGTGGTTGCCGATCAGGCGGGGAGCATGCAGGAGGAAACGGTACAGCGGACACCTTCGGTGCAAGAATCGTCGGCCTCTTATCCGGATGCGCCGCAAGAAGACATGGCATCAGATCATCTGATGAGTCTAAAGGAGAAGATTAACCTCTCCTTGGGAAAGCACCGTAAGCCGGAATCGGCGACATCAACGGTCGAGCCAGAATCCCAATCATTCAAAACTGACAAACCTTCGGTTGAACCGGAAACGATAAACGGCGCTGAGCAACTCCCTCAGGCGATGTTTGAGGAGGGTTCCAGGGCATCCGATCAAGGGCCGTCAGCCGATGCGCCTGCTTGGGACTTGTCGAGCGCGGAACCGGAAAATGTTCCTCAAATGGCTCATTCAGCGCCCGTTGCTGACTCTGAATTCGCAACGTCCAGCCTTTCCGATACAGGAAAGGTGGCTGAGGGAGTCGTTAAACCAATCATGCCGGAATCCGAGGAAAGCGCGTCGCAAGAGAAAGTGGATTCGACCGGACTGCTGGAAAGTAATTTGCTCTTTTCAGAAGGCGGGACGGCAGAATCAGTCGGAGAGACGGTTGAGGACTGGGTGCGTTTGATTCAGGCTATGCAGCTGGAAGGCTGGGAAGCGGAGTTGGCGCAACAATCGATGCTGGTTGAGCGAACGGACACGTCGTTGGTGCTCAGTGTTGATCCTATTCAGGCCATGGCGAAATCTGAAATCGCTTTGGAGAAGCTGGAAGAAAAAGTTCAGGCGCAACTGGGGATGAAGCTGGTTTATATTGAAGCCTCTGGCGAGCATCATACGCCTGCTAAATACTGGGCGAGTCGAAAGCAGGCACAGCAACAGGATGCGGTGGAGCGGATTTATCAGGATCCGCAGGTACAGAATTTTATGGAAATACTGAATATGAGGGTGATTGATTCCTCGATTCAGTCTTTGAATCAAATAAAGTAAGGAGAAAGCAATGTTCGGCGGAAAAGGCGGATTAGGCAATCTGATGAAACAAGCGCAAGAAATGCAGAAAAACATGCAGGCGGCGCAAGAAGAAGTTGCAAAGATGGAAGTGACCGGAGAAGCGGGTGGCGGGATGGTGAAAGTCACCATGACCGGTCGCCATGAGTTGGTGAAGGTCGACCTGGATGATACTTTGATGGACGACAGAGAAATGCTGGAAGATTTGTTTGCGGCAGCGGTGAACAGCGCTGTGCGCAAGGTTGAGGAAGCCACGCAGGAGAAAATGGGCGGCTTGACCGACGGGTTGAATTTGCCCGGCGGGATGAAGATGCCATTTTAACCCCAGCCTGGTAGATTTTTATGCAAAGCCCTTTGATCACCGAGCTGATTCACGCACTCAAGATTTTGCCGAGCGTCGGTCCCAAATCCGCCCAGAGAATGGCCTATTATTTACTGGAACGTAATCCGAAAGGCGGGCGGCATTTGTCGGAAGTTTTGCTTGAAGCTTTGGAAAAGGTCGGGCATTGCCAAAAGTGCCGGGACCTGACGGAAGAAACGCTTTGTGCTTTATGTCGTTCTCCGAGTCGAGTACAGACG
Source organism: Hydrogenovibrio sp. (assembly GCA_033723505.1). Classification (GTDB taxonomy): domain Bacteria; phylum Pseudomonadota; class Gammaproteobacteria; order Thiomicrospirales; family Thiomicrospiraceae; genus Hydrogenovibrio. The sequence goes on along the minus strand of JAWVWZ010000248.1, from coordinate 972 downwards.
GAGCTGTGTATTGTTGAATCTCCTTCGGATGTATTGGCCATCGAGCAGTCCGGGATTTATCGCGGTCTTTATTTCGTATTGATGGGGCATTTGTCTCCGATCGACGGTATTGGGCCGGAGCAGCTCGGTTTTTCAGAGCTGGAAGCTCGCTTGAAGTCTAACGAAATCGAGGAGTTGATTCTGGCGACCAATCCGACCGTTGAAGGGGAAGCGACTGCGCATTATATTCAGCAGATGGCGGAAAAATCCGGTGTCCGGGTCACGCGGCTCGCCCAAGGTATTCCTATGGGGGGAGAATTGGAATATATCGACAGCGGAACTTTGGGGCAGGCGTTCGCTGGCCGGAAATAGAAAAAGCAGCGAATGAAGTCCAATAAAAAAGCACTCAGATGAGTGCTTTTTTTGTGTTTGAGAATCGGTTGAAAAAAGCGGTTATTTCGCCATCAACCATTCCAGCAGCGCTTTCTGGGCATGCAGGCGGTTTTCCGCTTCGTCCCAGACAACACTGTCTTTTGCATCAATGACTTCCGCAGTCACTTCTTCGCCGCGATGCGCTGGTAAGCAGTGCATAAATAATGCATCTTGATCCGCTTGCTGCATCAAGGCGCTGTTAACCTGGTAATCGGCGAACGCCAATTCGCGTTTTTTCTGTTCTTCTTCCTGTCCCATGCTGGCCCAGACATCTGTTACCACCAGGTCGACCCCTTCGGCAGCCTCCATCGGGTTACGGATGAGTTCGACGCGATCAGCATGAGCGGCCATCAGGTCGGCATTCGGGTCGTACCCTTCCGGGGCGGCAATGCGAAGTTTGAAGTCATACTGCGCGGCTGCATTAATATAGGAGTGGCACATGTTATTGCCGTCTCCAACCCAAAGGACGGTTTTCCCTTGGATTGACCCACGGTGCTCATGATAGGTCTGCATGTCGGCCAATAGTTGGCAAGGGTGGAAATCGTCTGTCAAGGCATTGAT
>JAWVWZ010000247.1:0-2886 GCA_033723505.1 Hydrogenovibrio sp. | reverse complement strand
ATAGCCATCTACTTTAATATGTCTAAGATCAACGCCAGTAAAAGACTGAAAGAAATGGCGATTCTGCCGATGATAGAAAATGGCATTCTCGATGGCTATGTTCATATGGTGCAGGTGACGGTTGATGTTCCTGATGAAAAAATCAAAGACTTCTACGGCGAACCCGTGAAGCCAAAATTCTTCCAAGATATGTACAATGTTACCTCGATTCCAAGTATTGTGTTCGTTGACAGTGAGGGCACTGAGATCAGTCAGCGTATGACCAATTCAGGGGCTTATGATTATGTGCCTTACTATTTGAAACAACGCATCAACCAAGCGTTGAAAGAACTGGGCAATAAAAAACAGTTTGATTTGCAATAGCACAAGGAGAGGGGCTTAATGGCGATGCATTGGGACTTTTCTTTAATTCTGATTTTCGTGTTTTTCTTTGTGATTGCCTTGATTATGTATTTCACTAAAAATCGATAATCTATCAAAGCCGGGAGCAATGAAATCCGCCTAGTACGTTAATAGATTGCTTGGCGGGTCGACTTGCGTCCCCTGCATGGTATTGAGTCTAAACCAGCCGGCAATACTGAAACGTTCTTCCTTCGCGGGGAGGACTTCGTGCAGAATCTCTTCACTCATAAAAACCACCAGCGTGCCCATGGCTGGCGACACTTTTATCGTTTCTTCCGCTTTGCCGGTATAAATGACCAGTTCTCCACCGTTCTCGGTGCGCCAGTTCGGATTGAGATAAAGCACCGTAGTCACCACTCGATTGGCTTGTGCTTTGAAACTGTCGTAATGTTTCTTGTAAAAATCACCGGGTTGATACAACGCGAAATGACACTCGTATTCAAAGAGGCCGAGAAACAGCGCCCGATTCAATACCTGCTGTAATTCCGCCATTTGAGCCAGGTAGCGTTGCTGTGCCGGTGTTTCCCCGTCGAGCCATTTGATTTTGTCCCCGCGGATTTTCTGGTTCAACTGATGCTCATGACCTCGTCCGACGCCTGCACGTTGCAATTCCCCCGATGCTTGATAAGCATATGCTTCGTTCAGCAACGCCTGACAGAGATCGTCCTCCACCGCGTGAGGCCAAATAAAATAGTTCTGATCAACCAGGGCGTCGATCAGCGTATCGTAAGCTTCATCAGCAGGGTCATGGGAAAAAAGCATCGTCTGCTTATGCTCGCTCATCCGCGTTTCCTACCTTTTTCTATGAGTCATGGAGCTTCAGGGCTCGAAATAATTAATCTAAATGTTGCTTGGGTCGATCAGCATCGGCACAGGGGAAGGACTCTTCGTCATGAAAGGTGTGATTTGGAAAAATGAATCGCCTGTGCCAAGCATGAGGGCTCAAAAGCGAATTATGCGACTAAGACGGTGTTTAGGCAATCAAAATCTTCCCCTGCCTGGCAGAAAATCATGTGGCATTTTCAGTGCAAGCAGGCTGTGTCGTCGAGACGGGGGAGAACTAGTCTTTCAGATGTAGCTGAACAACTTGCAACCAGTGAGACAGGACCGGTGCGATGCTTTCGGTTTTAACGATCAATCGGGAAATTGATGCCGACGGTTCATCTAAAGCGAAAGCGGCAATTTCCACCAATCGGTTCAGTTGTGCCTGGCTGAGCTGTGTGTGGATGGTCAAGGTGGTCAATTTGGTCAGAATGACATGATTCAGCACCATTCGCCAGGTATCGGCCGATAAGGCGTGGTCTTTTTCCAAATTGTCATCCACGCGATGCAGACGCATCTGCACCAACTGATCGATGCGGTAATCGCGGAATAACCGGCTGGCAGCGTCACGTGCCGAGAAAGGCAGCGCATTCATATAGTAAGGTTCGATGGCTTTTTTATGTAACTTTTTTTGCATCATTACATCACCAGTTCCAGACAACGACTGATTTGGTAGAGTTCCTGTTGTCGTTCAATCAATCGCTGATCCTGATCGGTCGGGAAGTCGAAGTTTAATGCATTGGATTCCACACCTTCATCGAATAATGACAGGTTGCGTACAACCGTGGATTTCAGTTTCAGCACTTCCTTTGTTTCCGAAAAATATAAAAGGGTTTCCAGCTTGGTATGAATTGGAATACGTTTATTGACTTTCAGTGCCATGCCGCAGGCACTCATGCTGGTCTTTTCTTTAGGCCAGCTTGTCGGGGAGGATTTTCGCGGCACCAGGTCTTTTAAAAAAGACAGATAGATGCGAATATGCAAATCAATATATTTCGCCAGATGGTAGAGGGATTGTGCCAGTGGCGCTTGTTCGAACTGGGGGGTTTGGAAAATCGCCAGAGTTTTGTCGATCTCGAATTCGGTCGGAATTTTGGGATTGATCTTGAATTGGTTTTGAGTCGATTGGCTCAGGCTTTCAACAAAATTCTGGGTATAAGCGATGAATTTCTGATTCATCATGTCGAAATATTCGAAGGTTTTGGGCGCCGGCCCTCTTAAGGTCTGAATGCTGAGAAACCCGCTGATCATCGCCTGGATGTTTTGTCTTTCGGCCACGTCTTTCATCGGATTGGTCCCTGTGCTGACCATTCGAATCAATTGACCGAAGGTATCGGTCAAATCGACGGCTTCCTGAAAAACGGGTTCGAGAATGTCTTTTTGTTCCTGAATCAGCCGAATCCAGTAGTTCAGATCGTTTTTGGCTTTCTGTAATTTGCGCGTCACCGTCGGAGAAAAGTAATCATACCCGAGCGCGTAGATTTGCTTGTCCCGAATGGGGGAGACCGGCATGACGAATACCTGTACCGGCATGTCTATCCGGGGGAAACGCCGAACCTCATTCTTTTCGAACCAGTGCGCCATAATTTGTGCTTCGCTATTTTTATTGTTTTCTTCAATTCTACAAGCACATTTTAGCTTTGTCTAATCTATCTTATTATT
>JAWVWZ010000246.1:0-2886 GCA_033723505.1 Hydrogenovibrio sp. | reverse complement strand
TGACACACCAATCTTACCGATATCGTGCATCGGTGAAGCGATCTTGATCAGATGGCACTGCTGCTCGTCCAAGCCGATTTTTCTTGCCAGGGCTTCGGCATACAAGCTGACCCGCTTGACGTGATTTCCTGTTTCGTTATCCCGATATTCTGCCGCACGACCCAGTCGGAATACGACTTCCAAATGCGCTTTTTCCAATTCCTGAGTGCGTTCCTTTACCTTTTGATCCAGCACCTGATTCTGGGCCATTAACTGCTTTTTCATAAACCAGTTTTCCAGATGCACGCTGATACGCTTGATTAACTCTTCACGATTAAAGGGTTTGGAGATATAGTCACTTGCGCCCAGTGTCAGGGACTTGATGCGTTTGTCCGCATCATCCTGGGCCGTCACCATAATCACGGGCGGTTGTAGAGTCGAATGATAAAATTTGCGAATAATTTCTAGAACGCCGAATCCATCCAACATCGGCATATTGATATCCAACAGCACCAGATCGATTGAGTGCTGGTGCAGAAGTTCTTCAACACTTAACGGGTCCTGAGTCACCAGACAATGCTCGAACCCTCCGGATGCCAAAGTCTGCTCAACCAACTTCAAATTCACTTGATGATCATCAACCACCAGAATACGGGCCTGTTCGATATTCAATGCTTTTATCATGATTTCCTTTCTATCTGCTTCAATAGGTTAACCACTTCCACCACTGACACGGGCTTGGTTAAATAGCCATCAAACCCGGACCGGATGCCATCGTCGACTTCCTGCGGCATCGCATTGGCAGAGATGGCAACAATTTCAGCAGAAAGTCCATTCTCTGCGAGCGTCTGGCGCAAAACCGGTAAGGCTTCCTGCCCACTCATGCCCGGTAAATTGATGTCCACTAAAATCAAATCCGGCGCAAGCACTTTGACTTTATCGATGCCCTCTTCCGCGCTCACGGAGATAAACAGTTCTATCGACGGAACCTGTTTGACGATTTCCGACATCAATCTCATATTGGCGACATTGTCTTCAATATACAGTACTTTTTTCGTTTTCGGTACTTCTGTTGCCCCCGACTCGACCGAGGGGCTGTCACTATGGGTCTCTAGCCTTTGAACCTCGGACACTGGCCGTCTGGGAGGTTCGATCGATTGTTTTACGCTTGTCTCATTCGGCAAGGATATCCAGAAAACCGAACCTTCGCCTTCGGTTGAGCGAAAACCAATGTCGCCATTCATCGCTTCTGCCAGCATTTTGCTAATGGTCAATCCAATCCCGGTTCCCTCTATGGATCTGGCTTCATGTCCAAGACGATTGAAAGGTTCGAAAACCTTGTTTTGAAAAGGCTCGGAAATGCCGATACCGGAGTCCTCGACCAGCAGACGATATTGTCCAGTTTCGGCAATCTCTTCAAGGTCGATAAACACCCGCCCGCCTGGGCGATTATATTTGATGGCGTTGGTCAGGAAATTAATCACCACCTGCTTGAGTCGGGTAAAGTCGGCCATCCCCTTTTTATCCCTCAGTGCTTCCGACAAACGGATTTCCACCTGATGATTCTCCGCCAAATGTTGCACCATTTGTATGGCTTCATTCACCACCTGATCAATTTCGACAGGCTTAATTTCCAGCACCAACTGTCCGGCATCGATACGCGCCAGATCAAGCACATCGTTAATCAACGTCAGCAAATGATGACTGCTTTGCAAAATATCCTGAACTTGTTCACTCTGAGTCTCACTTAATGCCGACATCGACAACAACTGGCTGAAACCGATAATCGCGTTCAATGGCGTTCTCAGCTCATGGCTCATACTCGACAGGAAGGCCGATTTGGATCGGTTGGCATCTTCCGCTCTCAATCTCGCGGTATTGAGCTCTTGAACTCGAACCTCTTCCTGCTCCTGCAAACGCTTGGAAAAAATCATAACGCCAAAGGTGGCGATAAACGGGCTTAACAACTCATAGAGATCATAATCGAATCCATCGGTGCGATTGCCCAACGAAAACATCCCGCATAAATCGGTGCCCATAAACACCGGAATCCCGATATAGTTTTCAATACAAATCCCGCTTTCCGGACTGGGCTGATATTTCGGATAGGAAAACGGATCGTTGACGATCAACAATTCCTGGTTTTCCAATGTATGGTCGAACAAAACCTGCAAGTGTTTCAACTGACCCGCATTCATTTTTTCTTGATAATCCTGGCGCTGCGCCTCCTCCCAGCCAACATCCTTGATAAAACGGTTTTTCAGTATCGAATGCCCCTTATCGTCATGCGCAACCTCAGCGATCATCGCCAATTCGGCGCCTGATACCTGAATCAAATTGTCGAGCATGTCTTCACAAAATCGCGCGAAATCCTGTGTGGTCAAATATCTCAAGGTGGTTTCATGCAAGACATTCAGCAGCCTCTGTTGCCGAACCATAATCCGCTCAAAATGTTTTTTCTGAGTAATGTCCTGCACCGCCCCCAGCATACTGACAGGATCGCCATTAGCGTTGCGTAAAACATCTCCTCGCTCATGCAGCCAACGGACTTCTCCATTCGGCCAGACAACCCGGTGCTCAATGTCGTATTCCCGGCCATCTTCAATACATGCCTGTACTGCGGACTGGAGCATCAACCGGTCATCCTCATGCACCGCGTTCATAAAGTTTTCATAGGAAGTCGACATTTCTGTCCGATCGCCGCCAAACATGGGGGCAATTCGATCAGACCACCAAAGATCGCCGTTTTCGATATGCCATTCCCAGGTACCGATGTTGGCGAATTGCTGACTGAGTTTTAAGCGGTTTTCCGCCCTGGAAGCCTCTTCTTCCAATGTTTTGACGTCGGTGATATCGGTTCGAATCGAAACAAAATACAGAATCTCGCCCGCATGGTTAAAAACCGGG
>JAWVWZ010000245.1:0-2894 GCA_033723505.1 Hydrogenovibrio sp. | reverse complement strand
TTTTTACTGGTCTTTGCTGCCGGTTTTGCACTGGGCACCGTCAGAGTTTTATGGCTGGTCCCTGCCATCGGCGAACGGGCAGCCGAGTTGGCCGAAATGCCGCTGATGTGGTTGGCAATCTATTATTCGGCACGCTTTATTGTCACCCGGCATCAAAACCAATTAAATGCCTGCAAAGCATTGCTGAGCGGCGGATTCGCCTTGGGGCTCCTTATTGCCATCGAGCTGACCTTGGTGCTCGGCTTAAGGGGCTTGACAGTCGAACAATATTGGCAATCCCGCGACCCGGTTTCCGGCTCGGTCTATTTGTTATCGCTGATGATTTTTATGTTCATGCCATGGCTGATCCGCAAGCAACAACTCCGTCACGGAATCTGACCTTTTACTAATGATTAGACACATCCCTCGCCTGTTGATGGATACAGAACTTCTATTGGTTTTTTGAAGACCATTGCCGTAGAATCGAAAACATGAGCAACATAATAACAGTCCTCGACGAAGGAGGCACCATGGTCAAAAAATCGCTCAATCTACTCATTTCATCCAGTTATATGTTTTCCGCACTGGCCTTATTTGCCATCGCGGTCATGATTATGGGCTGGTCAGTTTCCGAGGTATTCGAACAACTCTTCAATGCCAACTTGCAGAAATCCGAATTCGTCGCCATCATGCTACAGGCTGTCGGGGCCATCGTCATCGCGATTGCCATTATCGATGTCTCCAAATATATGATTGAAGAAGAGATTTTCCGCAATAAAGAACTGCGATCCGCCAGAGAAGCGCGCGAAACCATGACCAAAGTCATCGTCATTATTTCCATTGCCGTGGGGATCGAAGGGTTGGTTTATATCTTCAAAGCCGGTTCCAAGGACATTACATTATTGCCTTACCCGGCGGTACTCTTAGTGGTTTCGGTGATATTGATCGTCGGCCTGGGAATATTCCAAAAGCTCAGCTTATCGACTGAAAAATCGGTCAAAGACCCCAAGCCGAAAAAAGAATAATCCCTTTTCATATCGGAGCTCCATGGCGACTCATTCTCCCCATTTTGCGCATGACATGACCTCGCCGCTATTGCTGTCCGAGGTCATCGGCGCCCTCAGCTATGCACTGGATTTAACCGAGGGTCAACCGGCCGGCCACAGTATTCGCTGCTGCTGGATCGGCATGCACCTTGGCGAAAAACTGGGACTCACCGAACAGGAACAATGGGATCTCTATTACACCCTGTTGCTCAAAGATGCCGGATGCAGCAGCAATGCCGCCAGACTTTATGAACTCTATGGAAACGACGATCGCGAAATCAAACGCGAATTCAAATTCGTCGACAATGAACGTTTAAGACAGATTACCCAATTTGTCGTCAAACACACAGGGGCAGGAGAAAACTTTTTGGCCAAGGCCAAGCGCCTGCTCAACTTAAGTCTCAACGGTGAAGAGTTTGCTTCCGAATTAATCGAAACCCGTTGCGAACGCGGTGCCGACATTGCGGTCCGACTGGGATTCAATGAACGTATTGCAAATGGCATTCGCTATCTGGACGAACACTGGAACGGTAATGGTCGCCCTTATCGCCTTTCAGGAAATGACATTCCCGTCACCTCGCAAATCGCCTTGCTGGCGCAGGTAGCTGACGTTTTCTTCATGACCGGACACAAATCCGCTTCCCTTCAGGAAGTCACTTTAAGAAGCGGCACCTGGTTCAATCCGGAACTGGTCAGTATTTTTCGAAGCCTACAGGACGACTTTGACTTCTGGCACAAACTGGGACAGGAAAACCTGCAGAAAGAAGTGCAGTTTCTCGAACCCGCCGCTTTGGCGATGAATGTCACCGAAGATCGCCTGGACGATATTACGGCCGCATTCGGAATGATTGTGGACTCCAAAAGTCAATATACCTACAACCACAGCAGCCGGGTCACACTCTATACCGACAGCATCGCCGAACATCTTGGGTTTTCCGATCAACACCGTCGCTATCTACGACGCGGCGCGCTCCTGCATGACATCGGCAAACTCGGCATCAGCAACAGCATCCTCGATAAACCGGGAAAGTTGACCGAAGCGGAATGGAAGGAGGTACAAAACCACGCCCTTTACACCGAAGAAATTCTGTCGCACCTTTCTCCCTTCGCCACCTTGGCGAAAATGTCGGGTGCACACCATGAACGCTTGGATGGTCAAGGCTATCCGTATGGGCTCCACGCGGACGACATTTCTCTGGACACACGGATTATCACCGTGGCGGATATTTTCGATGCGATCTCGGCGGCACGCCCCTATCGGGATGCCGTACCGGTCGAGAGAACACTGGAAATCATGACCGCAGAATGCGGCTCGGCGATTGACGAAACCGTACTGGACGCCTTGAAAGTGAAACTCCCCGAATTGGATCTGGCAACCTGACCCCGCCTGGCAGATTTTGCGTCCGTCGACTTACCACTCATGCTGGCCGGCATAATAGGCAAATGCGGCCATAAATGCCGGTTCCTGAAATTTTTTCAGCCCGGTTTCGGCAAAGGTGATCGGCAAAGGATACCTTTTCAGATTTTCTTTTTGCTCGGTCGCCGACATCAAGCTGACGGCCACATTCGGCAACAACTGTAAAACCGCTTCCAGCTTGAAGCCGTTCGCGCCCCCGGCAAACTTGCCTTTTTTCAACCGGGCACGGATAACCAGCTGGTCGATTTGATAATCCTCGATCAATTTGGCGAATGTCTTTTGAAAATACTTTAAATCTTCGGTTCTATCGGGGTTCTGACAGGTCACCCGACGCACCCGACAATCGGGAAGGTGAAAAATATCCTCTTCCACCTTCAGTAAACTGATAATTGCATCATTCCCACTCAACTCTACACCGCAAATCACCATCGCTTTTCTCCCGCTTTGTTTTT
>JAWVWZ010000244.1:0-2901 GCA_033723505.1 Hydrogenovibrio sp. | reverse complement strand
TGTGTCATCTCGGCATATTTCAAAAGATTCGGGCAAAAAAAAAGCCCTAGGGACATCTAGGGCTTAAATAAATATTATTTCTATTATTTAAGAAATAATCAGAGGAGGATACTCATGAAGAAACATGAATAGAGCAAATTATATGAGCCTTTTCTAATATTGTCAAACATTAATATCAAAAAAATACTTTAAAAATTATTAACTTATCAACACAAAACCCTATCATTAGTATGGTCTATATCCCATACATCCTTTTAATAGGCGGCTTTCAGCAGCATTGACCCATGCGACTTTTTGCCAAAAGTGGATGAATTTTTTTTGATCTTTTTTTTAAATTTTGCTCGAAATTTACACTTTTCGCCAAGATGTTCCTTCAGCACTGTCCAAAAGTTCGATCCCCTGATCCAATAATTGATCACGAATTTCATCCGATCTGGCGAAATCTTTATTTTTTCTCGCCTCAGCCCTTTCATCGATTAAAGCTTGAATCGCATCATCCGATAACTCCGAACTCGATGGCTGAGATTTAAAGAAAGCTTCTGCGGTTTGTTCCAGCAGACCAATCTGGTTCGCCAACTTTTTCAATAACGCCGCCAAGGCGTCGGACTTGGTTTTATTGACCTCTTTGGCCAATTCGAATAATACGGCAATGGCCTGAGGCGTATTGAAGTCATCGTTCATCGCGGCAAAGAAATCGGTTTCATATTGTGTGCCCTCTTCCACGATACCTTGTGGCACAACCTGTTCCAATGCAGAATACAAACGACTGACGCTCGCTTTGGCCCCATCCAGATTTTCTTCGGAATAATTGACCGGACTGCGATAATGACTGGACAACAGGAAATAGCGGATCACTTCCGGATGATAGACTTTCAAAACTTCACGAATGGTAAAGAAGTTCCCCAGAGATTTTGACATTTTCTCATCATCGATGCGAACAAACCCACAATGCATCCAGGTATTGACGTAATGCTCACCGGTGGCACACTCAGATTGCGCGATTTCGTTCTCGTGATGCGGAAAGGTCAAATCCATACCGCCGCCATGAATATCGAAATGATTGCCCAGGCACTTGGTCGACATTGCCGAACACTCGATATGCCATCCCGGGCGGCCGTTACCCCAAGGCGACTGCCAGGCCGGTTCGTTTTCTTTCGAGGCTTTCCACAAAACGAAATCCAAAGGATCTTTTTTCACGGTATTGACTTCAACACGGGCACCGGACTCCAGCTCATCCAACTTCTTGCCGGACAGGCGACCGTAATCCGCATCGGTCTTCACCTGAAAGTAAACATCGCCGTTTTCGGCCGGATAAGCATGTCCTTTTTCGATCAGGGTTTTGATCATCCCTTCGATATCGTCCATATGCTCGGTTGCCAAAGGCTCCTGATCGGGTCTTAAAACATTCATCGCCGCTTCATCTTCATGCATGGCATCGATAAAACGCGAAGTCAGCGATTGAATCGACTCCTGATTCTCCAGAGCACGCTGAATGATCTTGTCGTCGATATCGGTGATATTACGCACATAAGTCACGTCATACCCCAATGCCCTGAGATGGCGGACGACCGTGTCGAAAACGACCATCACTCGCGCATGGCCAATGTGGCAATAATCATAAACGGTCACGCCGCAAACATAGATACCGACCTGATTGTCGTGAATCGGTTTGAAAAGTTCTTTTTGACGGGTTTCTGTATTAAAAATCTGCAAAGCCATATTCGTGTTCCTGTTCGCTTGCTTAAACGGGCGTGCACCGACTGCGCGTTGCCCAATGAATTAGGAGACGGGCGACGCTAGATATGATCGCCCGGGATTCGATCCGGGTTACTTATTCCAGGTATCGCGCAGACCCACGGTTTTATTGAAAACCAATCCGGTCTCGCGATTGTCGCGGCAAAAATACCCTTCTCGCTCGAACTGGTAGGCTTTTTCCGGTTCTGCTTGCGCCAGGGCCGGTTCGACAAAACCTTGTTTGATCACCAGAGATTCCGAATTGATCACCGACTCGAAATCGTCTTCTTTCGCCGGATTCTCGACGCTGAACAAACGGTCGTACAAACGGAACTCGGCCGGCACGGCTTGCGTCGCTTCGACGAAGTGAATCACCCCTTTGACCTTGCGACCGTCAGCCGGATTCTTGCCTAGGGTTTCCGGATCATAAGAACAATAGACAGTCGTCACCTCACCATCGGCATCGGTGTCGAAACGCTCCGCCTTGATGATATAGGCGTTTCTCAAGCGCACTTCCTTGTCGATCGCCAGGCGTTGCCATTTTTTATTCGGCGCCTCCTCGACGAAATCGGCACGGTCGATATAAAGTTCCTTGCCGAAATGAATGGTGCGTTTGCCCATCTCTTCGTTTTGCGGATGCACCGGCGCTTGAAGCGTCTCAATTCCTTCGCCCTGATAGTTTTCAATGACGACTTTGATCGGATCGATCACGCCCATGGTACGCGGCGCGACCACATTCAAGTCATCACGAATCGCCGCTTCAAGAATCCCCATTTCGGTCATGCTGTCTACCTTGGAAATCCCGATCCGTTCGGCGAAGTCCCGCAAGGATGCCGGCGTATACCCCCGGCGTCTCAGCCCGGAGATGGTCGGCATACGCGGATCGTCCCAGCCGGAAACTAACCCGTCGTCGACGAGCTGATGCAATTTACGTTTCGACATGACGGTATATTCGAGGTTCAAACGAGAAAATTCATACTGATGCGGACGATCCGGCTTCGAGAAGTCATCCAGGTGATCCAGCACCCAATCGTACAAACGACGGTTATCCTGGAACTCCAAGGTACATAACGAATGGGTAATGCCTTCGATTGCATCGGAAATACAGTGCGCGAAATCGTACATCGGATAAATGCACCACTGGTCACCTGTCTGATGATGGTTTTC